>JAXDXW010000041.1:0-4968 GCA_034087725.1 Candidatus Onthovivens sp.
CGTTCGCCTTCATCTCTAGATTTCATTTTTTCTTGGAGGAAGAAATCAATTATTAATTTCAAGATAAAAATGTACAAATGGGGATGTGTACATAATTTTGGACTAAAATATATATTAGAAGGACAATTGATTATGTACAAATTAAAAGAAATTAAGCACGCACTAAAAATATTAGAACAATATGATTTTCAATTTTCAAAAACATCAAAAGCTACAGGTATAAAAGTTCGTACTATTAGATGTTGGTATAACAAACAAAAAGAAGGTAAACCACTTTTAACACGTCCAAATATTCATACTAGAAAAGGTAAATGGACTGTTGAGGAAAAGAAAGCAATTCTTGATTACTATTTTTCTCATGGTGAAAATTGTTCAATTGCAGTGAGATTTTTGGCTATCCAACAACAAGCACAATGAGGTATTGGGTCAGAAAAGATAAAAGATACAAGCAAAAACATTTTATTATAAATAAGCCAAAGAAATTCACTGAAGAGGAAAAGAAAGAAATTGTTGTTGAATTTGCTGCTAGAAAAGGATCGGGAGAAAAAATAGCTAATAAATATGGCACTAGTAAAGAAACGATTTATAATTGGCAACGAAATTATATTGGTTCTTCTCATAAAGAAAAGATAGATAAATCTTCATGTAAGTATGATGATTTAGTTAAAGAAAACGAAAAACTTTTACTTGAAAACAAAATTCTAAAAAAGGCAAACGAAATATTAAAAAAAGAAATGGGCGATAACTTTTCGTCACTTACAAACAAAGAAAAAACTCAGATTGTTATCGCCCTTAAAAAAGATTATAAAGTGAGTGATATTTTGACTATTATTGATTTGAAAAAATCAACTTATTTCTATGAAATAAAATCGCTATCAATAGATAAGTATAAAAGTGAAAAAGATTTAATTATAAAATTATTTCATAACAATTATGAATGTTACGGATATAGAAGAATTAAAGCATCTTTATTCCAAGAATATGGAATAAAAATCTCTGAGAAGGTAGTGAGAAAGTGATGAAAAAACTTAATCTTTCTGTATATGTTCCCAAAAGAGCAAAATATTCATCGTACAAAGGCGAAATAAGCCCTGAATCTTAAAATATAATAAACAGGGATTTTAAAGCCAATGAACCTTATAGTAAATCACTAACAGATATTACAGAATTCTCTTTGTGTGATGGAAAAGTTTATTTATCGCCTTTAATTGATTGCTTTACGGGAATTCCGATTACTTATACGATTGGAAAATCTCCGAATACAGAATTGACAAATACAATGCTTGATCAAGCTCATGAAATTATAGGTGATTCAAATATGATAGTTCATTCTGATCGTGGATTTCACTATAGACTAGGTTGTTGGATTAACCGAATGGATAAATATGGTTATATAAGATCGATGAGCAAAAAAGGCTGTTCGCCTAATAATTCTGCTTGTGAAGGATTCTTCGGAACCATAAAAAACGAATTTTTTTACCCCCGAGACTGGAGATTAATAACAACAGACCAATTTATTGTTGAACTAGAAAAATATTTAAATTGGTTCTGTAACAAGCGTATTAAAAAACGATTAAATTATTTGAATAGGAATCAATATATGATAAATTATCAAAAACAAGTCCAACAAAACGTCCGCACTCCCCTTTGTACATTTTTATCTTGAAATTAATAACTTCTTACTACATCTTCACTCTACGCTAGCCAATCATACCTATTTATATATAATATATAGCCGCCGTCTAAAGCATACCGTCCTACGCCCACGCAGCTACTATCAGAACATGTAGCCACACACCCATAAGCAAACCAAACAAGCTCCACATCGCACCGAATTCGACCAGCTTAAGCAAATAACATTCTTTTGCAAAACTGACTGCCACGAAAGCATTACACGTCGCCGCAAAAAACTGAATTTGCCCGCTCGCAAATGCTTCAAAACACGGCATAATATTAATGAAGCTACTTGTGCAAAGCAGGATAAATGGCTTTAGATAATGACATTTTTCATTAAAAATACGTCATTTTGACACTTTTGAAGCTGAGCGAGTCTCAGTTTTTCTTTTAGTTAAATAAGATAGGTCTTTAAACTTAGTTTAACGTTGTTAAAGTAAACATGTCTAACGCTCTTAACAAACCATACGTAATTGGAATGTCTTAAATAATATTACTTTGGTGCAACATGTGTAAAAACTCGCTCCGAAATTGGTGCAATATATGTAAAAACTCGCTCCGAAATTGGTGCAAAAATGTTTGTTATTCCTCTTATTACTGAGTATAATAATCCTAGCGGAGGACAAATTTATGGAAAAAATATACTTTAGAAGAAAAATAGATGCTTTACTAAAAGAATGGTTCGATAACAAAGATCATTCTCCAGCGGTCATATATGGCATAAGGCAGTGCGGAAAAAGTGAAAGTATTAAGCACTTTGGTGAAAGCAACTATAAATATGTTAATCACATTGATTTTTGGAAAACTCCTAATGCAACTTCCGCATTTGATAAATCTTTAGAGGTTGATGAAATAATTAAATCCCTTTCTGTTTTGTTTCCGTCATTTAAATTTGTTCCCTATGAAACCGTATTGATTTTGGATGAGATACAAGATTGCCCTAACGCTAGACTTGCGCTCAAATTCTTTAAAGAAGATGGAAGGTTTGATGTAATGGCAAGTGGCTCATATATTGGATTAAATATAGACACTAGCGGGGTGGCTAAACCTAGCGGATCGGAAGATTTATTAGAAATGAAAACAATGGATTTTGAGGAATTTCTGTGGGCTCTCGGCTATGACGATAATCGCGTAAATACAGTTTTAAATTATTTTGTAGAAAGGAAAGAAATTCCTGAAGCAATCCATACACAAATGAAACAATTATTTAATGAGTATATATGTGTCGGTGGTTATCCAGAAGCGGTTCTAAAATTCGTTCAAACACATAGTTTTTATGAGGCTTTTAAAAAAGTTAGAAGTTTAGTAATCGACATCAAAGGAGACCCATCAAAAAGAAGAAACAAAGAAGATAAACCACTATATACAGCAACAGAAGTAGCAAGAATTCAAAAAGCATTTGATTTAATCGCGTCTTTTATAGTTGATGACAATCATAGATTCGTAACATCGAAAATAAGTGGTAATAGTTATCAAAGAGATGATGCGGTTAGCTACTTATTAAATTCATCAGTGGCATTTAAAGCTAATAATGTTCAAGTTCCATCTTTGCCTCTTGGTGTTAGGAAAATAGAAGCTAATTACAAGCTATTCTATGCAGATATAGGAATTATGATAAACACCTTAGGCTATGATATTATTCAAGGTGTTTTAGAGAACAAACTTGGAATGAACAAAGGCTATTTATATGAAGCTATTGTTGCCGACTCACTATACAAAGCCAATATTCCTTTATTCTATTTTGGAAAAGAAAGCGGCTTAGAAGTGGATTTGGTTATTTCATATAAAAGCGAAGCAACGCTGATTGAAGCAAAAGCCACAACTGGTAATGTAAAATCAAGCAAAACAATCATGAAAAATCCAGATCATTATGGCAAAACAAAATTAATTAAAATTGGAGATTATAATGTCTCTCAAGAAGGAGATATCATTACTATTCCTCATTATCTATCTTTCGCATTAGGAAAGTAAAAAAAGCCATCGTTTACCGCCAACTTTGTTGTTAAATCATCACCACTCTATAGTGGAGATATTCAGGTCTGAAGTGTCTATCTAGGTGTACGTTCCCTTCAATGATGGAAGGATGCTCAATAAGTTCAAATCATTTTTCTTTAATAACGTGATAGTTGAACTTATCTTCACCAGGAAGTACAAACACTAACTCTTTTCTATTAAGAACAATGATGGATTGAACGAATGTATCGATAATAGATTTGGTAAGGGTTTCTGGTGTTAGCTTTTGTCCTTTAAGCAATTCACCCATCTTTTGTATTCTCATTTTTGCATATTCAGCGTCTTGCTGTTTCTGACCGAGAGAAGATTATTTTTTCTAATCTTTGAAATTAGGTAATTCTTTCTTTGTATTGTGATAGCGGTATTATAAAAATAGCCAAAAGGGAGTGCAGACAAAAACTTTCCCTTACTATTTTAGTTCAAGTTTTTGTCTCCACTCCCAATTGGTAAAAAATATATTGCTTCTATCATTTTGATAAATATTTTCTTTCCATATATTTACACCTTTTTACAACATATTTTTAATATCAATTTACACCATTTACACAATTCTCAATAATGCAGAAGCGCCAAATAATTTGTTATTTGATAGTATCAACCCTGTCTAGTGATAGTAGACACGTTGAGACTGTTGTAGGCTTATCTTTATAATGCCGCTATCAAAGAAACACAATAATATAAAACTTTGTTTTATATTATTTATTTTAAAAATAGTTAACGAAGAGTATAATTTTTTTTAGTTTGACAAAGGAGAAAGAGATGATTGAAACGATTGTAATTGCTGTACTTACCTGTGTTTCTTTAATTTGTTCTATCTTATTATTTCCAAAGATAAACATTAAGAAATTTGAGATCAGCACTTATTGGATAATCTGTTTTATCGGAGCAATTTTGATGCTCTGTTTTGGTTGTGTTGGATTTGATGATGTTGCTGGCGGACTTTTTCAAGATTCAGCAATTAACCCAATTAAGATTTTACTTTTATTTATTTCGATGACTTTCTTATCTATTTTCCTCGATGAAGTAGGATTTTTTAGATTTTTAGCAAACTTATTGGTCAAACATTTTAAATCCAACCAAAAACTTTTATTTTTTACCCTTTACTTAATGGTTGCAGTACTTACAGTATTTACTTCAAATGATATTGTTATTTTAACTTTTACCCCATTTATTTGTTATTTTTCTAAAAATGCAAAAATTAATCCTATTCCATATTTGGTTGCTGAGTTTGCTGCAGCAAATACATATAGTATGATGTTAATTATTGGCAATCCAACAAAT
>JAXDXW010000042.1:0-29518 GCA_034087725.1 Candidatus Onthovivens sp.
CATAAACTTTTAGCATCATTCAATTTATCATTGCGTATTAATTCTTCTAATTCATCAAAGCTGACTTCTTCTACTTCTAGGTACTCATTTTCATCAAAATTAGTATGTGTTTTAATTAAATCAGTGCATAAATATAAATAAATAATCTCATCAGTGTAGGCGCAGCTTGGATACATTTTCCCTAAATATTTAACTTTCTGTGCCTTATATCCGGTTTCTTCTTCTAGTTCTCTTACTGCTGTAGTCATAGGATCTTCATCTTTATCGCACTTACCAGCTGGGAATTCGAAAATCACTTCATCGTAAGGGTATCTATACTGTCTTTCAATTAAAACTTTATTGTCGTTTGTAATAGCTAATATACAGCTTGCTTTACAATGCCTAATTAGTTCTCTAGTAGATTTATGACCATTTGGACAAATTACTTGGTCTTTATACACATCAATTATTTTCCCTTTATAAATAAGTTCACTGCTTGTAGTTATCTCTTTAAATTTATTATCAGCCATAATACCTCCTTATTTAACTTTTATATTATAATCTAAATCATTTTTAATTTACTTAAAGACAATAAAATTGTATGATTATTTTTACACGGGGTATGATGGAATTGGTAGACATGCAAGACTTAGAATCTTGTGCCTTGAAAGCGTAGGAGTTCAAGTCTCCTTACCCCGACCATATAAGAACCAAAGGGGATGTTTCGAAACATCCCCTTATTTTTATGACATAGATTTTATTTTATTTTTTATAAAATATAGAGTTATCTTCATCAACAACAGATACTTTATCTGCTGATTCAAAATCGCTAAACAAGGTAACTCCAGTACTCTTATAGTGTTTTATTTGATCAATTATCTCTCGAGAAAATCTCTCGCCTGGAATAATCAAAGGTATACCAGGAGGATAGGTCATAATCATTTCTTTAGAAATACAATTTAGAGCATCGTCAAGGGATACTATTTTTAATTCGCTATGAAAGGCTTCACGAGGACGAATAACTAACTCCGGAATATGCTTTTGGAAATGGTGTTCTGGATAGACTACATTATCAACATAGTAATTACTAGAAATTTTCTTTAAAGCTGCAACTAATTTATCCACATCTTTTGCTCGTGTCCCGATTGTAAACAAAAGCAAAATAACATAAGTCTCAGCTAATTCAACTTGAATAAAATATTCGTCTTTTAATATCTTATATAGATCAAATCCATTTATAGATAAGTTCTCAATTTCTAAAACAACCTTTGTTCTATCAAAATCATAAGCTTCATGCTTAACAAAATAATCCTTTCCATGTGCTTTAAAGCCTGGAATTTGATTTATCTCATCTATCGCTGCCTTTGCTAACTTAACAGAGTGACATATCTTTTCTGAACCGTGAAAAACTAAATATTTTCTTGCTCCATCCAAAGAGGCAAGCAATAAAGATGATGGGGAAGTAGAATTTAAAAGATTGTACGCTTTATTTAGCTCATAATCACTCACTCTGTCAGTATTTATTAATAAGACACTTGACTGAGTTAAACTACCGCCTGTCTTATGAACAGATAAAGTTGACATATCAGCTCCTGCAGCCATAGCTGAAATAGGTAATTTATTCGAAAAATATAAGTGTGCTCCATGAGCTTCATCACATAAAACAACAATACCCTTACTATGAGCGTAGGAAACGATTCTCTTTAAATCACCAGTAGCTCCAAAATATGTTGGATTAATTACAAAAATAGCTCTAGCATCGGGATTTTGATCAATTGCTTTTTTCCAATCTTTATATGTAGGTTGATTAACAATTTCTGTTTCTTCATCAATCTCCGGCATCAAAAAAACAGGAACTGCTCCACTTAGTATTAGTCCATTTATTACAGATTTGTGAACATTACGTGGTAATAAAATTTTTTGATAGGCTTTTAATGTTGACATTAGCATTATCAAAATACCACTTGTAGATCCGTTGATTAGAAATCGAGCTTTTTTTGCTCCACAAGCTTTAGCGAATAATTCTTCAGCTTCTTTAATACATCCTGTAGGATGTAATAAGTTGTCTAATCCTCGAGGGCAATTAATATCTCGCTCATAAACTGCATGAGGAAAAATTTTATCAAAATCTGTTTTAATGTTTCCTTGATGATGACCAGGAACATCAAAACAAGTGTTTTTCTCATCTATATATTTTTTGTAAGCATCTATATAGGGCGTTTTTTTCTGCTCTAATAAATCTTCTTTTTTCATACTAATAAGTATATACACTTTAATTCAAAAATAAATATAAATTACACACTAAAAATCTTATAATATTTTCTTGAAAATTTTAAAAAATAGCGGGGTTTTGCAGGGTTTTTTACAAAAAATAAGGGTTATTGTTGATTTACAATTGAGACATATGTTTCCATAGGAATCATAAGTTCTCCTAATTTTTTTAATTGTGTCATCAGATAGAGTATTAGTTCAAGCAAATTCTTTACCTGCATTATAGAATTCATTTAATAAAGTTTCTGTTACAGGCTTAGCCTCCGCGACAATTAACATTGGTGCTTCAGAAAAGAAATCGCCGATATAATTGTGAAATTAATTTCTTAACTGAATTTTTAATCCAAGGAAGTTATCTTCAAATTGAGGGAATCCAGCACCAGATATTACAAGAATTCGTTTATTCATAAAGTCTACTAAATTATCATGTTCAACATGATTTTTTTCTATTTTCATGTTTTGTTTTGCAAGCGGAATGATACGGTCTACAAAAGTTTTAAGATAAGATGGCATTGAATAACAATAAAGAGGAATTGAAAATAAAACAATATCAGCTTCAATAAATTTATCTAGTAATTCGTTTTGGTTGTCTTTCTGAATGCACTTCTTGTCTTAATTTTTCCAACATTTAAAACATCCATAACATGGATTAATTTTCTTTAAAATTATCTTAACTGCTTCTATTTCACTATCTGAATTTTCAATCAATCCATTAAGAAAAGAATTTGTTACAACCATTGTATCACTCTCTATTTTAGGAGATCCATCAATAACTATAGCTTTCATAAATACCTCATTTATTTTATTTATTACGATAAAATTGTATAATTTTTTTATGAAAATTGTAGTAGCTAGTGATTGTCATGGTGATTTTGAATCAATAAAAAAAATACATTTATTAATTCAAGATGCAAATTATTATCGGTTTTTAGGCGATAGCGAGCTTGATAGTTCTTTATTATCGCCATTTATCTCTGTTAAAGGAAACAACGATTTTTTCTTAAACTACCCAACATATAAAAATGTAACAATTCAAAATGTAAGGTTTCATTTGGAGCATGGAACAACCTTAAATAAATATAATATCGAAGAAAGAGTCAAATCCTCTCAGTGTGATGTGTTTTTATTCGGTCATACACACCGCAAATTTGTCCAAAAATACAATGATATTCTTATATTAAATCCAGGAAGTACATCTCTTCCTCGTGATGGAAAAAACGGAAGTTTTCTATTAATTACTTTTAACTCTAAAGAAGACTTAAAATATGAATTTATTTCTTTGCAATAGCATCACTTATGACTTTTGCACAAGCACATGCAAGCATTAAATTATAGCCACCACATAATCCATCAATATCAAGAACTTCTCCTCCAAAGAAAACATTGCTTTCTAATTTTGACTCAAGATTTTCGTTTATTTGTAAAACATCAACTCCACCAACTGTAACTTGCGAGTTATCAAATGAATAATTCTCTTTATAAGTAAATTCCATATTCTTACAATATTTAGCAATGTTTCTAATATCTCTAATATCAAATTTATAAAGGTTTTTGGCATTGCTATTCTTTCTAATATAATCAGCCATCTTAATTGTAAAAACGCCTTCTAGAAAAGAAAACCCTGCTAAACCTGAATATTTTTTAAATTTTTCGAAAAGTATTTCACTACTTATATCGGGGAATAAATCTAATACGATCTTAATTTTAGAGCTTGATTTCGACCTAGAAATAATAGAAGAACAATTCATAATTGAAATGCCACTAAGCCCATTTTTCTTAAATAATACTTCTCCTATTTCTTCATAAGATAGTTTGTTATTTATAAATAATGAGACTTTGCATTTAGCTCTTTCATTCTCTATCCCCTTTACATTTTCATTAACAATGATTGGCGTAAGACCAGCCTTAAGCGATGTAAACTCATAGTTATGTGCTTTAAGTATTTTGTTAAAAGCTCCATCGCTTCCTAACGAAGAGGATGATATTCCGCCTGTTGCTACAATTAATTTATCTACCTTATAAATTTTTCCAAAAGCATTGATGGTAACACAATTGTCATCTACTATGTAATCATCAACTTTTGAATTATTAATTAATTTAACTTTGTATTCTTTCAACAATTTATTTAGATAAGCAACGACTTGATTAGAACTTAAAGAGAATGGGTAAACTAAATTATCAATTATTCTTGTTTCTAGCCCTATTGATTCATAAAAATTTCTTTGCGACATTATCGGAAATTTCCTAATTATTTGGCTAGCAAACTCATTATTATAACTATTCTTATCAATTCTTAAATTGCCTAAATTACATCGCCCATTTCCGGTTGCTAACATTTTTTTATTCGTCTTATCGTTGTGATCGAACATTATTATGTCTATATTTCTATCTAGCTGTTTCAACATAATTGCAGTGAAAACACCACAACTTCCTTGTCCAATAATTCCAACTTTCATGTCTTGTCCTCTAATATTATTTCACTAATATTATAACTCACAAAAAAAAAGACTCCACAAGGGAGTCTTAATTTTCTTTTTATTAGGTAAACTATTTAAGAATTTCGCTAACTGTACCAGCACCAACAGTTCTACCACCTTCACGGATGGAGAATTTAGTACCTTTTTCAATAGCGACTGGGTGAATTAATTCGACAGTAAATGTGACGTTATCACCTGGCATAACCATTTCTGGTCCAGCTGGCAGAGTAATTGTTCCAGTAATATCTGTTGTATGGAAATAGAATTGTGGTCTGTAGTTACTTAAGAATGCAGTATGTCTTCCACCTTCTTCTTTAGTTAAGATGTAAACGCTACATGTGAATTTTGTATGTGGAGTAACACTTCCTGGTTTTGCTAAGACTTGTCCTCTAACGACTTCATCTCTGTTAACACCTCTTAATAAGACACCAACGTTATCACCAGCTTCTGCGAAATCAAGTAATTTACGGAACATTTCGATACCTGTAACAACTGATTTCTTTGTAGGTTTAACACCAACAATTTCAACTTCATCATTAAGTTTTAAGATACCTCTTTCAACTCTACCAGTAACGACAGTTCCTCTACCTGTAATAGTTAAAACGTCTTCGATTGGTAATAAGAATGGTTTATCGACATCTCTGACTGGATCTGGAAGATAGCTATCAACAGCATCCATTAATTCCATAATAGATTTTTCAGCTTCTGCATCACCTTCAAGAGCTTTTCTAGCACTACCTCTAATAATTGGTGTGTCATCTCCTGGGAATCCATATTTATTTAATAAGTCTCTGACATCCATTTCAACTAAGTCAATTAATTCTGGATCATCGACTAAGTCACATTTATTTAAATAAACAACAATGTATGGAACACCAACTTGTCTAGCAAGTAAGATATGTTCTCTTGTTTGTGGCATAACACCATCAGTAGCTGCAACAACAAGGATTGCACCATCCATTTGAGCAGCACCAGTAATCATATTCTTGACATAGTCAGCGTGCCCTGGACAGTCAACGTGTGCATAGTGTCTTTTTGCTGTTTGATATTCGATGTGAGCTGTATTAATTGTAATACCTCTTGCCTTTTCTTCTGGAGCAGCATCGATTTGATCATAATCTTTAACTTCAGAAAGGCCTTTTTTACCTAAAACGTGAGTGATAGCAGCAGTTAAAGTTGTTTTACCATGATCGACGTGACCGATGGTACCAATATTCATATGGACTTTACTTCTATCAAATTTTTGTTTTGCCATATTAATTTCCTCCTAAATAAATTGCATCAAGCATTGTAAATATTTTATAGCAATTAAGGTTTATAATCAATATTTTACAATATTAATTAACGATTAGACATTCCAGACTTTTTAATAATTTCGTCTTGAATATAGCGTGGTGTTTCACCGAAATGAGAGAACTCCATTGTATAGTTTCCTCTACCTTGAGTAAATCCTCTTAAGTCAGTAACATAGCCGAACATTTCTGCAAGTGGTACTTCGGCTTCAACAATTTTTGCGTTTCCTCTTTGGCTTTCACCAGTCATTTGTCCTCTTCTACGAGTAATATCACCGATAACATCACCATAATATTGCTCTGGTACAGTAACTTCAATCTTCATAATTGGTTCAAGAATTACTGGAGAACATTTCTTTGCAGCTTCTTTTAAAGCCATACTAGCAGCAATCTTATATGCAGCTTCACTAGAGTCAACTTCGTGATAACTACCATCGAATAAAGTTGCTTTAATATCAATTGCTGGATAACCTGCAACTAAACCTCTTTGAAGTGCGTCTTCAAGACCATCTTGAGTTGGTTTGATATATTCTTTTGGAACACTACCACCAACAATTGCGTTTACAAATTCAAAGCCTTTGCCTGGGTTTGGTTCAAATTTAATCCAAACATGACCATATTGACCTCTACCACCAGATTGTTTGATATATTTACCTTCACAATCAGCTGTAGCTTTAATTGTTTCACGATATCCAACTTGTGGTTTGCCAACATTAACTTGGACACCGAATTCTCTCTTTAATCTATCAATAATAATATCAAGATGTAATTCACCGACACCGGCAATAATTGTTTGTCCAGTTTCTTCACTAGTATGAACTTTAAATGTTGGATCTTCTTCAGCTAATTTTAATAAAGCTAAAGTCATTTTTTCTTGATCGGCTTTTGTCTTTGGCTCGACAGCTTCTTCAATAACTGGTTCTGGGAATTCCATCTTTTCAAGTGTAACATTTACACCTTCTCCACAAAGAGTTTCACCAGTAGTAGTTGATTTTAAGCCAATAATTGCACCAATATCACCAGCATGTAATTCGTCAACTTCTTGTCTGTGATTAGAATGCATCAAGACTAAACGTGCAATTCTTTCTTTAATGCCTTTGTTTGTATTATAAACATAAGTTCCAGCTTTTACTGTTCCACTATAAACTCTGAAATATGCAAGTCTTCCAATAAATGGGTCAGTAGCAATCTTGAAAGCTAAACCGACTAAAGGTGCATTATCATCAGGTTCACATGTGTACTCATTACCATTTGAATCTGTTCCTTTAGCGTGTGGAATTTCAATTGGTGATGGTAAGTATTCAACAACACCATCAAGTAATAATTGAATGCCTTTGTTTTTATAAGCACTACCACAGAAAACAGGGTGGAATTCACCTGTTAATGTAGCTTTTCTAATAACAGCTTTGATTTCTTCAACTGTAGGTTCTTGACCATCAAGAACTTTCATCATGAAATCATCATCGAATGCAGCTAAAGTTTCAATTAAATCACTTCTTAATAATTCGCATTTTTCACGATATTCTGCAGGTATTTCAATTAGTTTTGGTTCTTCGTGTTCTTTAATACCGGTATAATCCCAAGCTTCCATTTTGATGATATCAATAACACCACTTAATGTTGAAGAAATACCGATTGGATATTGAACAGCTTTAGCACAAGCACCTAATTTTTCTTTAATACTAGCAACTGACATATCATAGTCAGCACCAATAGCATCAAGTTTATTAACGAAAACTATACGTGGAACACCATATTTACTACCTTGTCTCCAGACAGTTTCGGTTTGAGGCTCAACACCGTTTTTGCCATCTAGAACTGTAACAGCACCATCTAAAACTCTTAAAGAACGTTCAACTTCAACAGTAAAGTCGACGTGCCCAGGAGTGTCGATAATATTAATTCTGTTGCCTTTCCAGAAACATGTAGTAGCAGCACTAGTAATTGTGATACCTCTTTCTTGCTCTTGAGCCATCCAGTCCATGGTAGCTCCGCCATCATGAGTTTCACCGATTTTATGAATCTTACCTGTGTAATATAAAATACGTTCAGTTGTAGTGGTCTTACCGGCATCAATATGAGCCATAATACCAATATTTCTAGTGTGTGCTAAATCGTACTCTCTTCCAGCCATAATCTTCCTCTAAATTACCATTTATAATGTGCGTAAGCTTTGTTAGCTTCAGCCATTTTATGTGTATCTTCTCTTTTCTTAACAGATGCTCCTGTTCCATTTGCAGCATCTATAATTTCAGCAGCCAATTTTTCTTCCATTGACTTCTCTTTTCTTAATCTTGAATAGTTAACTAACCATCTTAAACCTAAAGTAACTTTTCTTTCTGGAGAAACTTCGGTAGGAACTTGATAGTTTGCTGCGCCAATTCTTTTAGCCTTTAATTCAACTTCAGGCATGATGTTGTTTATTGCAGTAGCAAAAACATCCATTGCAGGTTTTTCTGTTTTAGCTTCAATAATTTTGAATGCATTATATAAAATTGTTTGCGCAGTTCCTTTTTTACCATCAAGCATAATTTTATTGATTAATCTTGTGACTAATTTTGAATTATAAATTGGATCTGGTAAAACATCGCGTTTACTTACATTACCCTTACGTGGCATACTTCTTCCTCCTAATCGTTATTTCCTTTTGGCTTTTTAGTACCATATAAAGATCTTCCTTGTCTACGAGCTTCAATACCTGCGCAGTCAAGTGTTCCTCTAATAATATGATATCTAACACCTGGTAAGTCCTTAACTCTTCCGCCTCTAATCATAACGGTTGAGTGTTCTTGAAGGTTATGTCCTTCACCACCAATATAAGCAGTAACTTCATATCCGTTACTTAACTTAACTCTGGCGTATTTTCTTAAAGCTGAGTTAGGTTTTTTAGGAGTCATTGTACCAACACGGGTGCAAACTCCTCTTTTTTGAGCACTATTTTGATTTGTTTCCTTTTTAGATAATGAGTTGTATCTCTTTAAAAGGGCAGGTGCTTTGGATTTGAAAGTTGGTGACTTTCTTCCTTGTCTAACTAATTGATTAATAGTTGGCATATTTCTCTCTCCTTTTTCTTATTTCACACACGAAACCTGGTGTGTCACAACAGTCACTAAAAAAATAAATTTTTTAGTCAGCGTCATTATTTTATTAAATTTAATACATCGTTGTCAACAAAATTATTGATAGAATATAGAGAAATTTATACACCGGGGTTGGTGTGAGTTTTGCAATTTTAGATATGACATTAATTGGTATTGATAATCTAGGTTTTTTAGGGTTTTGTTTTTATAACTTATTAGAAAGCTTGAATAATATTTAAATAAAAAATTTATTTGCGAATATATAGTTATAAGAATTTAAAAAAGCATGACACAATCAACACTTTTGAATGCGACTTATTTACTTTTTTTGAACACGGAAATTAATAGCCTAAGCATTGGATATTTATCAAGAAAATTGAACATATCCCGAAGGACTTTCTATAATTATTTTCATCACAAAGATGATTTTTTAAAAGCGTTAACATTCTTATTTTTATGTGACTTAAATTTTTTATCCAATAAGTCCATATTTACTATCATAGCTTATAAAAATAAAGAAACATTACCACAACCATTCGCGTATATTTCATTTGAATTACTTAGATGTTACTTTGTATCAAGATCGGGTATTCCATTATATATTTTTTCGCCAAAAGACTTGCAGCAAGAGATTATATTTTTTAAAACAATAACACTCATTCTTAAAAATATAATATCTAGTTATGAAAAACTAGCGATATAAAATAAAGTTTTTTAAAAGAAAGCCTTGCAAAAGTCCACTATTTTTCAAGTTAAAAACCGGAAGGCTTTTTTCTTCCGGTTTTAACTTTTTTGAATTAATAGTTATCACTTCTTGAAGGAGCGTATTCTTCTTCAATAGTATTATTTAATTCAGGTGTATCGTCTTCGTCATAACTCTTGTCATGCACGCCGATATATTGCTTTTTAACACCTCTCATATGATCCTTAACACTGAAGTTATCAAGTAGTTCTTTTTCTTCTTCGAGAGTCAACAATCCTCTACCTGCAGGAATTAATTTACCTGTGATAACATTTTCTTTTAATCCGTGTAATGGATCAACTTTTCCTTTAATTGCAGCATCTGTCAACATACGAGTTGTTTCTTGGAATGATGCAGCTGATAAGAAGGAATCAGTTTCAAGAGCTGCTTTGGTAATACCTAAGATGATTGGTTGACCAACAGCTGGGTGTTTTCCTGAAAGCAAAGCCTCTTGGTTAAGTCTTGTAAATTCAGTAACAGTTACTTTTGATCCTGGAATCATTTCTGTATCGCCACCATCAATAATTAAGATCTTTCTTAACATTTGACGGACAATAATTTCGATATGTTTATCGTTAATTGCAACACCTTGTGAACGATAAACTTTTTGAATTTCTTTAATAATATATCTTTGAACACTGCCAACATCAGCGACTTCGAGTAAGCTCTTAGGTGAAATAGAACCTTCTGTGATTTTTCCACCATTCTTGATTTCATCGCCCTTCTTAACTCTTAATTTAGCGCCGAAGTTTGTCTTATAATGTTCTGTATCTTTATCGTTAACGACAGTAACAGTATAAATACCATTTTCTTCAATAATATCTGTAACCGTTCCAGAAATTCTACTAATTGTTGCTTCACCTTTTGGAGTTCTTGCATCGAACAATTCTCTAACTCTAGGTAAACCTTGAGTAATATCACTACCAGCAACACCACCAGAGTGGAAGGTTCTCATGGTTAATTGAGTACCAGGTTCACCAATTGATTGAGCGGCCATAATACCTACAGCATCGCCTACTTGAATTAATTTACCAGTAGCTAGACAGCGACCATAGCAGTGGACACAAACACCATCTTTAGTCTCACAACCGAATATTGATCTAATTTCAACTTTATCAATACCTGCATCGACAATTTCTTTAGCAATCTTTTCATCAATAAATTGATCTGCTCCGACAATTACTTTACCAGTATCTGGATTAATAACATCATGACAAGAGAATCTTCCTACCAATCTATCATATAAAGAGACAATTACAACATTTCTAGAAGTATCAATAATATCGCTAACAATTGAACCGTGATCACTATGGCAATTTTCTTCTCTAACAATAACATCTTGAGAAACATCAACAAGTTTACGAGTTAAATAACCAGAGTCAGCAGTTTTTAAAGCGGTATCAGCACTACCTTTTCTAGCACCGTGAGTACCGGTATAGAACTCAGCAACGTTTAATCCTTCACGGAAACAAGATTTAACAGGTAATTCAATTGTTTCACCAGTTGTAGAACCCATAAGTCCTCTCATACCCATAAGTTGTGCGAAGTTAGACTTGGAACCACGAGCTCCACTATCAAACATAATGAATAATGGGTTTCTGCTATCATTCTTTAAGGAAGTCTCAACGTCATTAGCAATCTTATCATTAACAGATGACCAGACTTTAACAACTTCCTTATGTCTTTCATCGTCAGTCAAGAAGCCCTTTTCGTATAATTTTTGAATATGATCAACTGATTGATCACCTTTTGAAATTACTTCTTTTTTGTCGCTAACAATTTTAATATCGGAAATTGCTATTGAAAGACCAGAAATAGTTGAGAAGTGGAAACCTTGATCTTTAATCTTGTCAAGAATTGCACTAGTTTTACTTGTACCATAACGGCGGAAAACTTCATCAATTATATTTGTAATATCCTTTTTCTTAATTGGTGAATGAACAGGTAAATTTGCTATGTATTCTGGAATATTTGTTCCACGAGGTACAAAGAATTTACTTTGATCAGCCTTTAAATTCTCTACTCCAGGTTCATTAATATATGGGAAGTCACTTGGGAAAATTAAGTTGAAAATCACTTTACCTACTGTAGTAATGAGATATTGGTTATTCATTTCTGCAGTGAATCCGGATTTTTTCATTGCTTTTCCTGGAAGTGCAATACGTGTATGTAAATGAATGTTCTTAGTTAAATATGCTTTATAACATTCATCAATATCTTTAAATACTTTGCCTTCGAGAGTTTCATAGTATCTATATTTAGCAGCTTCCTCTAAATCACCAGCTTCTTCGAATTTTTTTGCTTTGTCTTCAAAGTCTTTCTTAGTAGCTTCAAGTGTTAAATAATAGTTACCAATTAACATGTCTTGTGATGGAGTAACAATTGGTTTTCCATCTTTTGGAGCAAGAATGTTATTAGACGCAAGCATTAAGTTTAAAGCTTCTTCTTGTGCAGCTTTACCAAGTGGAAGGTGAACAGCCATTTGGTCACCATCAAAGTCGGCGTTAAATCCTGTACAAACAAGTGGATGTAATCTAATTGCTCTACCTTCAACTAAAATTGGTTGGAAAGCTTGAATACCAAGTCTATGTAAAGTTGGTGCACGGTTTAACAATACTGGGTGTTCAGAAATAATTCTTTCAACTATATCTAATACATCCTCGTCTCTTGCATCAATTTTGTTATTTGCTTGTCTATGTAATAAACATTTGCCTTCTCTAATTAAGATACTAGCAATAAATGGTCTTAATAAGTTAATTGCCATTTCACGTGGTAATCCACATTGATACATTTTTAAAGATGGACCAACAGCAATAACACTACGGCCGGAATAGTCGACTCTCTTACCAAGTAAGTTTTGTCTGAAACGTCCTTGTTTGCCTTTTAATGCTCCACTTAAAGATTTAAGAGGTCTGCCTCCAGAACCAACAACTGGTTTACCGTTTCTTCTGCCGTTATCAATTAATGCGTCAACAGCCTCTTGAAGCATTCTCTTTTCGTTCATGAGAATAACGCCAGGAGCATTCATTTCAATTAATTTCTTTAAACGATTATTACGAGTAATTACTCTTCTATATAAATCATTTAAATCACTAGTAGCTGGTCTTCCCCCATCAAGAATTAACATAGGTCTAAGATCTGGAGGTATGACTGGGAGTGCATCCAAAATCATCCATTCAGGTTTGTTCTTAGACTTTCTAAAAGCATCGATAACTTCGAGTCTTTTTTGAAGTTTTGTTAATTTTTGACCTTGGCTTTTGCTTTCTTTAATTGCTTTAAAGATCGTATCGAATTCTTCATCAAGATCAACTTCGTGAAGAAGTCTTTTAATTGCTGCAGCACCTTCACCAAATTCAGCTCCTGTATGAGATGAAATATACGAAGCGCATCCAAAGAAATCGAATGGTTCATTTAAATTTTCCAATTTATTAAGCAAGAAGTCAGCTTTATCGTATTCATAACTTCCTGGAGTAACAAGACCATTTTCTTTAATTTCTTTAATGACAGTGATAAATAATTCTCTACCTTTTCTATCGTCAATAAATTCTTTTTTATAGAGTTTGGTACTTTTTCCTGGATCCAAACATACATGAGCGCTGAAATAAATAATTTCTTCAAGCTCTCTAGGTAACATATCAAGAACTAAACCAATTCTTGATGGAATTCCTTTCAAATACCAGATATGAGAACATGGGGAAGCAAGTTCAATATGTCCCATTCTCTCACGTCTAACTTCTTTAGATATAACTTCGACGCCACATTTTTCACAAACTACGCCTGCATATCTAATTTTCTTATATTTTCCACAGTGACATTCGTAATCTTTACTAGGTCCAAAGATTTTTTCACAATATAAACCGTCCATTTCTGGTTTTAAACTACGATAATTTATAGTTTCTGGTTTTGTGACCTCACCGTGTGACCATTGTCTAATTTTTTCTGGAGAAGCAAGTCCAACCTTAATACTTTTTAAATCATTAACATCAAACATAACTTACCTCCTAATTTAATAATTCTTCGGCTGTTTCTTGATCCAATGAATCTTGATCTTTGTCATCATTGTCTTCAATTTGGTATTTTTCTTCACCCATTGAGCGAATTGTATGCATTGAACGTTGCTCCTCTTTTTGAGTTTGACGTGCAATATCATCCATATCAAGTAACTTGTCGTCCTTATCACGTAACTCAACGTCTAAACCTAAAGCCATTAATTCTTTAGTTAAAACTTTGAATGCTTCTGGAATAGATGGTCTAGAAATTGGCTTATTAGTAATAATTGCTTCATAAGTTCTTCTTCTACCTACTCTATCATCACTCTTAATGGTCATCATTTCTTGTAATGTATGAGCAGCACCGTAAGCTTCAAGTGCCCAAACTTCCATTTCACCAAATCTTTGACCACCATTTTGTGCCTTACCACCTAATGGTTGTTGAGTTACCATTGAATATGGTCCAGTAGCACGAGCGTGTAATTTATCATCGACCATGTGTACTAATTTAATCATGTACATAACGCCGACGTTAATTCTATCATCAAATTTTTCGCCTGTTCTTCCGTCATAGAGGGTATATTTTCCGTCTTTAGAACATTTTGCCTCTTCCATGATTTTCATCATTTCTTCGTTAGAAATACCATCGAAAACAGGGGTTGCAATCTTAACACCACCTAATTTCTTTAAAGCCATACCTAAATGGACTTCAAGAACTTGTCCGATGTTCATACGTGATGGAACACCTTGAGGGTTTAACATAATATCAACTGGTGTACCATCTTCGAGGTATGGCATATCTTCAACTGGTAAGATTCTTGAGATAACACCTTTGTTACCGTGTCTTCCAGACATCTTATCACCTTCGCTGATTTTACGTTTTTGAACAATATAAACTCTGACTTTCTTTTTGACTTCTGGAGGTAATTCATCTCCGTTTTCACGAGAGAAAACTTTAACATCTAAAACAGTTCCAGCACCACCGTGAGGTACTCTTAAAGAAGTATCTTTTCCATCTTTTGATTTATCCCCAAAAATAGCATCGAGTAATTTTGTTTCTGGAGAAGGCTCACTGCTTCCTTTTGGTGTAACCTTACCAACTAAAATATCTCCATCCTTAACTTCTGTACCAACAACTACGATACCATCGCTATCAAGATGAGATTTTGCTTGCATCGAAATGTTTGGTACATCAGGTGTAATAGTTTCTTCGCCGTTTTTTGTATCTCTACAAGCAACTTCGTAACATTCAATATGAATAGTTGTGTAAACATCATCTTTAACAAGTCTTTCTGACATAATAACAGCATCTTCGTAGTTGTAGCCTTCCCATGTCATAAAAGCAATAGTTACATTTTGGCCTAAAGCTAAATCACCGTTTTCCATTGATGGACCATCAGCAATAATATCGCCTTTTTTAACTTTTTGACCAATTTTAACAATTGATGTTTGATTGATACATGTTCCTTGGTTAGAACGTTGGAATTTTTGCAAATTATATGTTCTTGTTCCGCTTTCTTCTTCAACTTTAATGGTTAAAGCGTCTGTGTAAGTTACAATTCCATCATTTACAGCAGTAACTGCAAGTCCACAGTCAGTAGCAATTTTATGTTCAATACCAGTTCCAACATATGGAGCGTGTGGTCTTAATAGTGGTAAAGCTTGACGTTGCATGTTAGCACCCATCAAAGCACGAGTATTATCATCGTTTTCAAGGAATGGAATACAAGCAGCTGCAACAGAGACGATTTGCATTGGTGATTCATCAACTAAATCAACATCTGTTTTTTCAGCTAAAACATTCTTTCCATTATAACGAGCAACAACTTTATCACTCTCTAATTTATGTCCTCTAATATCTTGTGTCGCTTGAGCAATAACGAGGTTATTTTCTTCATCAGCTGTTAAATATACAGCCTCTTCAGAAATTGAGTTTGTCTTCTTATTATATTTACGATAAGGAGTTTCAATAAATCCATATTTATCAACTTTAGCATATGTAGCTAAATTGTTAATTAAACCAATGTTTTGACCTTCTGGTGTTTCAATTGGACAAATTCTACCATAGTGAGTAAAGTGAACATCACGGACTTCAATACTAGCTCTATCTCTAGTAATACCTCCAGGACCCAAAGCAGAAATTCTTCTCTTGTTTGCTAACTCAGCTAGTGGGTTAGTTTGATCCATGAATTGTGATAATTGTGATGAGTTAAAGAAATCTTTAATCGAACTTGATAAAGGTCTAACATTGATTAAATTTTGAGGTGTTAAATCCTTATTTTCACCACTAGTAATAGTCATTTTTTGAACGACGTTCTTAGCCATTTTGGTTAAACCAATTCTAAATTGGGTTTGAATCAATTCACCAACACATCTAATACGTCTATTTGAAAGATGATCAATATCATCAGTTTGGCCAAAACCATCCATTAAATTTAAGAAATAGCTAAAAATCGCAATCATATCAGAAATTGTGACTCTGCTAGATGTTAAATTTAAATCTGTACCGATAACTCTAGAAACTATATCTTTTCTTTCGTTAGCGTAAACATCAACAATATTAACTATTGAGTTTGTATCGAGTCTTTCATTAACTGGAATTTTAAAAGTGCATGCACCTTTTTCAAAAAATTCTTCATTATGAAGTTCATCAACCATTTCTTTAGTTAATAAAGTTCCTTTTTTATATTTAAGAACACCGTCAACATCAAATAAATCTTGTGCTAAGACTCTATCAACAAGACGATTATAAATACCTAATTTTTGTTTATATTTAAATCTACCCGCTCTTCCTAAATCATATCGTTTATCATCAAAGAACTTTTGAATTAAAAATAAATGAACACCATCTTCAGTAATTGGTTCTCCAGGTTTTAACTTTCTAAAGATTTCTTTTAATGCTTGTATAGACTTTGTATTTGCACTATCTTTTTCTAAAGTTAATCTTAAAGATTCTCTATCACCAAATAAGTTAATAATATCTTCGTCCTTTTCAAGACCCAAGGCTTTTAAAAGAACGGTAGCTAACATCTTTCTTTGACGGTCAATTCTAACCCAAAGGAAATTCTTAATGTCGCTTTCAAATTCCAACCAAGTTCCTCTTGTAGGAATTAAATCAGCATTATAAATATAATTACCAGTTTTAATATCTAGTGTTTTTGCTAAATATGCACCAGGTGATCTAACGATTTGAGAAACGATAACTCTTTCTGCACCGTTTACAATAAAAGTTCCACTTTCAGTCATAAGTGGGATATCACCCATAAAGACTTCACTTTCTTTTAATTCACCTGTAGTTTTGTCATTTAAATATAGTTTTACTTTTAATGAGCTGTTAAAAGTTAAATCTTTTTCTTTACATTCTAAAGGAGTGTGTTTAGGACTTTCTAGTCTATAACCACCACTTTTGTATTCAATTGATAAAGTTTTAGAGTGATTTTCAATAGGAAAAACATCGCATAAAACCTCATTGATACCTGTTTCGAGAAAATTTTTATAAGACTCAGTTTGAATTTCAACTAAGTAAGGTAACTCTAATGAGCCACTAACCTTACTAAAATTAATACGGTCATTATTGAGTCTTGGATAATCTTTATAAGATTCCATAAATAAGCTCCTTTTACTTTATCATCTTCAGAACAAAGTAGCCTTTATCCTTTCCGATAACTTCAACTTTCTTGAAAATTGTTTCAAGAAACGCCTTATGAGAAAGCATTCCTTTATCTTTTCGAATAACGATGTAAAATTCACCGTTTTCTTTTAAAGATTCATATATATCTTTATATATATTAAATATATTCTCTTTTCCGATTCTGATTGGCGGATTTAAGAAAGCGAAATCGAATAGTTTTATCTCACTAATCTTTTCAACAATCGTTCCATTTAAACTATATTTATTTAAATTTTTTTTAATTAATTCGATTGCTCGTCTATTAATTTCACAATAAGTTAACTCTAACTCTGAAAAAAATAAGTTTAATGTAATTCCAATTGTGCCAATGCCTGCTCCGAAATCGAGTACTTTTCCGAATAAAGGCAATTTAACTGCTTCCTGTAATAATAAATAACTTCCTTTGTCTACTCTATCTTTGCAGAAAACTCCCGAAGCACTATTTAATTCAATTTCTCGATTTAAAAGATTGAATTTTACTAAATATTCAACGTTTTTTACGTCAGGATCGGATATAAAATAGTGACTCATTTTCTAAATAAGATAGGCAAAAACCTGCCTCTATAAGAAAGACTTCTAAAGGCAGGTTAAAATTTAGCGAAACTATTTAATTTCAACTTCAGCACCAGCTGCAACTAAAGCTTTCTTGTGTTCTTCAGCTTCAACAGGTGAAATGTGTTCTTTGACAGCGCTTGGAGCAGCATCAACTAATTTCTTAGCATCCATTAAGCCTAAGCCAGTAATAGCTTGGACAGCTTTAATAACTTGGACTTTATTTGGTCCGATTGCTTTTAAAGTTAATGTAACTTCGCTTGGTCCTTTCTTTTCTTCTTCTTCAGCAGGTGCAGCAGCAGCAACTGGAGCAGCAGCAGTAACACCAAATTCTTCTTCGATTGCTTTTACTAAATCATTTAATTCAACAACTGTCATTTCTTTAACAGCAGCAATAATTTCTTCATTTGTTAATTTTGCCATAATATAAATCCTCCTAATCTAACAAATTATTTCTTTTCTGCGACTTGGCTTAATGAGTAAGCTAAATTGCGCATTGGTGCTTGTAATACACTGAGAAGCATAGATACAAGTCCTTCTTTTGATGGTAATGCAGCAATCGTTTCGACATATTCTTTAGTGCTGACTTTTCCATCGATAATTCCGCCTTTAATCACGAATTCTTCGTTCTTTTTAGCGAATTTTGTGAGTAATTTCAAACTGCCATCAGTAGCATCTTTAGCAAAGATGAAGACATTTGGTCCAGCTAAATACTCTTCGATTCCTTCATGTGTATCTTTTAATGCTTTAGAAACTAAAGTGTTTTTATAAACACACATGGAGGCGCCTTTTTCTCTTAAGCTATTTCTTAATGAAGTAATTTTAGCAACAGTTAATCCACGATATTCAGCGATAACTACTGCGCCATTTTCTTTTGCTAATGTAGCAACTTCATTAACAACAGCTTCTTTAGACTTTAAGACGTCTTGATTCATGTTTTACCTCCTTTTTATATGAGGCTAATATACTCTATGAGGATTACCTCGGTAACATTATTAAGATTTCTCCGTTACGGTCTTCGGTATATAAGCCAATTTAAACAATTAATTTCCGCAGGTAACCTTGATAGAAGGTCCCATTGTAGTGTTGATGGAACAAGAATTAACGTATGTTCCTTTTACAGCGCTAGGTCTAACTTTTAAAATTTGATTGATGATTGTGTTTAAGTTATCAACTAATTTAGCGGTTTCAAATGAAACTTTACCGATAGTTAAGTTAACATTACCGTCACGATCAGCACGGTATTCAACTTTACCAGCTTTTAATTCAGTGACCATCTTTGCGATGTCAGGTCCAACAGTACCTGTTTTTGGGTTTGGCATTAAACCTTTAGGTCCTAAAACTCTACCAGCTTTACCGATTTCACCCATCATTTCTGGAGTAGCACAAATTACATCGAAATCAAACCACTTTTGTGAAACAATCTTTTCAAGTAATTCTTTTCCTCCGGCATAATCTGCACCTGCAGCAGTAGCTTCTTCAGCCTTTGATGTAATAGCACAAACTCTAACATTTTTACCTGTTCCGTGTGGTAATACAACAGTTCCTCTAATTTGTTGATCTGCTTTTCTTCCATCAATATTTAAATTCATTGAAATACCAACGGTTGAATCAAATTTTGTGCAGGATGTCTTTTTAATTAATTCACAAGCCTCTTCGACTGTGTAAACTTTGGATTTGTCAATTAATTTAAGAGCAGCTTCATATTTCTTTCCGTGTTTCATATTTCTCTACCCTCCAATTAGTCAACGACTTTAATGCCCATATTGCGAGCACTTCCTTCAATAATTCTCATTGCTGCTTCAATGTCATTTGCGTTTAAGTCTGGCAATTTATACTCAGCAATTTGTTTAATTTGTTCCTTAGTAACTTTTCCAACAGTTGTTGTCTTACTATTCGAACTACCTTTAGAAATTCCAGCAGCTTTTAATAATAAGCCAGTTACAGGTGATGTTTTAATTACCATTTCGAATGTTTTGTCTTCGAATGCAGTAATAATAACTGGAACAATTTCACCTTTTCTGTCGGCTGTCTTTGCGTTAAATTCTGTACAGAACTTTGGCATAACAACACCAGCAGATGCAAGTTTTGGTCCTGGTTTAGCTTCGCCACCAGGTAATTCCATCTTGACTACTTTTGCGATCTTTTTACCCATTGTCAATCTCCTTTCAATAAGCTGTAGTTTGAAGTGTATCGCTCTTCTCCTACGTACATGCGCGCATAATGCGCCTATGCGTTTGTTATAATATCATATTTCGCTTTAATTTCAAACACTTTTTTCAAAAAATTTTCATAAAAAAATTTGGCAACTTAATGCCAAATTTATTTTTTTCTTTTTGTAATTAAGATAAATGGACAATTTCACTAAAGTCAACATCGACTGGCGTAGTTCTACCAAAGAATACAGTTTCAACTCTAACAGTTCCAGTTTCTTGGTCAATTGAAAGAATTTTTCCTTCAACGTTCGCAAATGTACCATGAATAATTTTAACAATTTCACCTGGTTTATAGTCATCATACATAGAACTATCAACTTCACCCATTCTCTTTAAAACAATTTCCATTTCTTTTGGAGAAACTGGAGTTGGCTTTTGACCACCACCACTACTTCCAGCAATACCTGTAACTCCTGGAGTATTTCTAACCATAAACCAACTTTCGTCAGTCATAATCATTTCAACAAAAACATATCCAGGATAAAGATTCTTTATCTTTGTTTTTGGCTTTTTAATTCCATCAACTTCAATATAAGCTTGAGAGCCGTCTTTATTCATAACCAATATTTCTTCTTCGGCAACAACGACTCTAAAGACATATTCTTGAAGATTCATAGATTCAATACGTCTTTTAATGTTATCGGCTACTTTAGTTTCGTGTCCACTATAAGTAGTCGCTATATACCATTGCTTTTCTGCTAATTCACTCATAATAATTTCATTCCCTATTTCATTAATTTAAAAGCTTCTCTTAATTGCTCTATTAAAGTTCCAGCGGCTAAATCTTCTAAAACAAGAAATAATGCAGCAATAACTGTAATTAAAACAACTACACCAACAGCAGGTAAGAAAATATCTTTCTTAGGCCATCTAACTCTTTTTGATTCGCGGGCAACACCCTTAAAATATGTAATTGGATTTCCTTTCATAATCGCTCCTATCTACTCTCCTTATGAACTGTAACTTTGTTGCAATGAGGACAGTATTTTTTTAATTCAAGTCTTGTCGTGGAAGACTCTTCTTTCTTCGAAGTTGTATAATTTCTGTTTAAACATTCGCTGCAAATTAAAATAACTTTTTTTCTCATATCAAACCTTATTTATAAACTTCTACAAAAAATTATAGAAACGACATTGACTAAAGTCAATATAAACATTTTTAGCAAAGGCATTTATCAAATTACTAAAGTGATATTTTTGCTTAAAAATATTTATCTTAAAAATTTTAAAACCAATTAAAATCTGAAAAAATATTTGATTTTTGCAGGGTTTTTTTAAAATTTAGAGGTTTTCTTTATTAAAATACGTGATTAATTTTTTTGTTGCTCTTCTAATATGTCGCAATGTTTCTGTGTAATTTCTATCCAAATAAAGAGAAATTTCTTTTGCTGTCATATCTTCAAGAAGTAACTTCATAATATCAATTTCTTTTTTTGTGAAACCAACTTCATTGTTTTCTATTGCTTTTCTTAAAACACGTTTGTCATAGTCTTCATAATCTTCTCCGTGCTCATAATATTCATGAGAATGAAACTCATAGCTAAATTCTCTTTCTTCCTTTTCACGAACTTTCTTTTCGTAATGGATTCTCCTAATTCTTTCTCTAATCGAAGTTTGAATTTCTTTTATGTATAAATATTTAAAATAGTCATAAAAGCCTAATCTTCTCTTATCAAAATTTTTAAGAGCTTTCAGAAAAGCAATGTCAACTAAGTCTCTTAAGTCCTCATAAGATATTTGAATATCAAAGACTTTTTTAACATACTGCAACGTAATAGGAACGGAGATTTCTCTACATGTTTCTAAAACTTTTCTTTGACTTTCAACGTCACCTTTTTTGGCCATTAAAATAATTTCGTCATTATCCATTTTTCCCGCCTTTTTTTCATTTTTGATTGAGTAATTTCAGTATAGAAAAACAGCTAATTGAAACAATGCACAAAAAATAAAAAAATGTAAAGTAGGCTATCGTTTTAATTCGTAAAATGCAATAGCGCTAGCTATGCTAGCGTTTAAAGAATTTATATGCCCGTGTCCTTGCATTGGAATTTTTAATAAAAAATCACATTTCCTCAATGTAAGGGAAGAAATTCCCTCTCCCTCACTACCAATAACTAAACCAATCTTCATTTTTTTATCAATACTTGATAGATTATCTGTTCCTTTCCCATCTAATCCCACAATCCAATATCCTGCTTTTTTTAGCTTATCAATAGAAAGATTTATGTTACTAACTTCACAAATTGGCACATAATTGATAGCACCTGTCGAAACTTTTTCTACAGTATCATTAATAGAAACAGAACTGTGTGTTTTATAAATAATTCCATCAATTCCAAATATATCAGCGCTGCGAATAATTGATCCTAAATTATGAGGATCTTTTAAAGAATCTAAAATACATAAAACTGGATATTGCTTTGACCCTAATTTATTTATTAAATCATCTAACGAGATGGTTTTTATCGACTTTACTTCAGCGATAACACCTTGATGATTTTTTCCATTAATCATTTTATCTAGCTCTTTGCGAGTCAAATATTTGACCTTAATATTCTCGTCAATTCTTGAAAGAATATTTTTATTTGAAAAACCTTCTAAAAGGTATAATTTAAAAACCCTTTTGTTTAAAAGAGCTTCATAAACTGTGTTAATGCCGTATATCTTAATCATCTAATAAATATCTTTCTTTCTATAAGTTCTTTTCTTATTTCATCCGATTTAGCAAAATCTTTATTAGCTCTTGCCTCGTCATATTCTTGATATAATTTCTTATCACTCTCAGATAAAGTAACTAAATCAAATTTTAAACCCAATACATATACAATCTTGCTAAGACAATAATATATATCTTGAAGTTCTTCCAAAGGTGCATTGCTCCTTAATAAATTATTTCCGTTTTTAACAATATCTAAAGCATAAGTAATTGCGTTAGGAATATTAAAATCATTTGCTAAACACTCTAAAAAACCATCAATTTTTGAAGAAAAACCCTGCAAAACCCCATTATTTATTTGAATTTTTAAATTAAGCTGTCTATAGCAATTTTCAATTTTTGTGACGATTGCCCTAGAATCAGCAAGCACAGAATCAGTAAAATTAATAATATTTCTATACTGTGTATTTAACAAAATTATTCTTAAAACATTTCCGGTATACTCATTAATTGCGTCTTTAGATAAAATAACGTTTCCTAAAGATTTAGACATTTTTTCACCATTAATATTCATCATAGCTGTATGAATCCAATACTTCGCTAAATGGTGGTGATGAGTAGCCATTGATTGAGCAATTTCATTTTCGTGATGAGGGAACTTTAAATCACTTCCTCCACCGTGTATATCTATTTGATTATGGAAAATTGAGTCGATCATAACACAGCATTCTGTGTGCCAACCAGGTCTTCCTTTTTCAAAAGGAGAATCCCACTTAATACCTGCATCAGTTTTTTTCCAAAGAAGAAAATCATATTGATTATGTTTTTTACTGTTATTATCAATTCTTGCGTTTTCAATTAAGTCATCAAGTTTAATATTAGATAAGCATCCATAATCTTCGACTTTACCAATATCGAAAAATACTTCTCCTCCTTCAATATAGGCATAATCTGTTTTAACCAAGTTATCAATATAATTAATTATTTCTGGAATATATTCTGTAACTCGAGGATTAAAGGTAGCGTGTTCAATATTTAAAGAATCTAAACATTTTGTGTAAGCTACAATGTACCTTTCGGCAATGGTTTTTTCATCAACACCTTCAGAAATTGCTTTATTTATAATTTTATCGTCAACATCAGTAAAATTAGAGACATAAGTTACTTTATATCCAATGGTCTCAAAGAACTTTCTTACTGTATCAAAAAATACAGGTGGCCTCATATTTCCAATGTGTGGATCATTATAAACTGTTGGTCCACATACATAAATTGAGACTTCTTTTTCCTTGACTGGTTCGAACTTTTCTACTCTTCTTGTGAGCGTATTATATAATCTAATTTCCATGCTTAACATTTTAGCAAAAACGTCTCTTAAATACACGAAAAAAGCATTTTTCAGTTCAGTTTTAAGGGTATATATAATATAATTTTACTTATGAAAAGAGCATTAAGTGGCATTAAGCCAACTGGTCAATTAACACTAGGAAATTATATAGGCGCATTAAGAAATTTTAAAAATTATCAAGACGAATTTGAAACATTTATATTTATTGCAGATTTACATGCATTAACACTTCCAATTGATCCAACTGAATTACGTCAAAACACAAAAGATATTGTTGCTTTTTACTTAGCTGCGGGTTTGGATCCTGAAAAATCTACTATATTTTTACAAAGTGATGTTTCAGCTCATTCAGAATTAAATTCAATTATGCAAAATTATCTTTATATGGGTGAACTTTCTCGTATGACACAATTTAAAGATAAATCGAAACAATTAAATCAATCCTCTATTGGCTTAGGTTTATTCACATATCCAGTTTTAATGGCTTGTGATATCTTGCTTTATAACGCTGATATAGTACCTGTTGGCGAAGATCAAACACAACATGTCGAATTAACTAGAGACTTAGTCCACAGATTTAACACAAGATATAATAAAGAACTGTTTGTAATGCCTAAGGCTGAAACTCCTAAAGTAGGAGCGAGAATCATGTCTTTGTCAGACCCAACTAGAAAAATGTCGAAATCAGATCCGAAAGGCGATATTTTCTTAAAAGATGATATTAATGTTATTCGCAAAAAAATTATGTCGGCCGTAACAGATACAGGTTGCGAAATCAAATACGATCTAGAAAATAAGCCTGGAATTTCTAATCTATTAACAATTTATGCTTCCTTAAAAAATATTTCTATAAAAGAAGCAGAAGAAATTTTTGCTGATTGTAATAAATATGGCGAATTTAAAAAAGCTGTCGCAGATGTTGTTTGTGGTGAAATCAAGCCATTTCAAGATAGATACAAAGAAATAATTTCATCTGGTATCATTGATAATGTCCTATCTGAAGGTGCTAAAAGAGCATCTTATGTCGCAAACAAGACTTTAAGAAAGGTCAAGAAAACTGTCGGACTTTATGTGCACGAATAAATATTTTATTGCATTAGATTTAGACGGGACTCTATTAAGAAGTGATAAAACAATCAGTGATAAAACAAAGCAATATTTAAAAAATCTTTCATCAGAGGGAAATTTTATTTCAATAGCTAGTGGCAGACCTATTAACTATGTAAAAGATTTATACAAAGATCTTGGATTTCAAGGCCCTTTTGTTGCTTATAACGGTGGTTATATTGAAATTCCTTCTTTAAATTTTTGTGAAACGATTGTGATTAATAAAGATTACATAAAAGAATTTTATAAAGAAAACATTGGCCATACTATAGATTCCTTGATGTGTGAGACCATTAATTCCGCCTATGTAGATAAAGAAGACACCTTATTGGAACGCTTTTTCTCTCATGAAGGTTTAAAAAAGCATAAAGGTGATATTTCAAAAATCTTAAATGATGATTGTATGTGCTGTGTCTTCAAAATCGCCCAACCTATAGAAACTAATAAAACCAAAATTTTTGAATACTTCAATAAGAATCCAAATTATAAGTTTCGTTTTTGGTCTACTTTCGATTACGGAGAGATTGTAATCCCTGATGTTACAAAGGGAACAAAATTGAAAAAAATAGTTGAGATTTGCGGGGTTTTAGATGAAAAAACGCTAGTTTTTGGAGACGCTTTTAATGACAAAGAAATGCTAGAAAATTTTACGAATAGTTTCGTAATGATAAATGGCGAACCAGCTATGAAATCCATAGCAAAATACATCACAAAAAAAGATAACGACCACGATGGCGTTATCTCTTCAATAGATGATTTTATAAATAATAGGATTTAAAGGTTAATTCCAAGCAACGCTTTAAGTGCCTCAAAATATTTATCAGGCATTGTTGTTGCTATATTTTCATCTTGACTAACTACCTCAATATAAAACTTACATTTAGGTTCAGTTCCACTTGGTCTTACAGAAATATTTGTACCATCTTCAAAAGTAAATTTAATAAGAGGTGTCATTGATATACCTGTAATATTTTTTGTAAAATCGTTTGTAACATCTTTTCTTATTAAATTTGTGTAATTATCAATGTAATGTACTTTATTTCCTAGCAATTCAACGAATGGTTTTTCAACTAATCTATTCAATAAATCGGATAATTTTTGTGCTCCATCACTACCTTTAAAATATATATTAAATAATTTAGTTTTGTGGAAACCATACTTTAAACACAAGTTTTTATAAGCCTCATCTAGTGTTATGCCTTGATTTTTAAAGAATAAAGCGGCTTCGCAATATAACAAAATAGCTTGGATTCCGTCCTTATCTCTAACGAACGGACTTATTAAACATCCATAACTTTCTTCGTAGCCAAATTCAAAATGTGGACCACCGTGTTCTTCATAATATTGAATTCTATCACCTATATATTTAAACCCAGTTAAAAAAGACTCAGTTTTTACACCATAACTTGCAGCGATCTTAGAACCTAAAACAGAAGTAACTACAGTGTTATACATAACTCCGTTAGGTTTTAAGAATCCTTTCTTTTTTCTTTGTGAAAGGATATATTCAAGTAAAATTGCTGCGGATTCATTACCAGTTAGAAGCACATATTTACCATTTTTGTTTTTACAAGCTAATCCGACTCTATCACCATCAGGGTCAGTCATTACTATTAAGTCTGCGTCAATTTCTTTGGCTAGTTTTAAAGATTCCTCATAAGAAATAGCATCTTCAGGATTAGGAGATTTAGTACCGCTGAAATTTGGATCTGGATTGCATTGACTCAATACTGGATATACTTCATATCTGCAATCATTAAAAACCCTCATTGCGTTAATATAACTAGCTCCATGATTTGGCGTATAAACAATTTTAAAGCCTTTTTTATCTAAGCTTGGATTAAGTTGAACAGTTTCACATAAAGCAACATAGCTATCATCAACTTGTTCTTCCAAAATAGAGGTCACACCCTTAATTGTAACTTCATCGATGGTACAATTAAGTTCATCAGGCATATCAGCAATAATAGATAAAAGAGGGGTGATTTTTGAAGGTGTCAACTGGCATCCATATCCATCATAGACCTTAAATCCATTATGTTCTTTTGGATTATGAGAGGCCGTAATCATAATGCCGCCACAGCATCCTTTGTATCGTACTGCATAAGATAATTCAGGAGTTGGACGTAAAGAATCAAAAATATAAACATTTATGCCCATTTTATTAAGAATATCTGCACATAAAAGCGTAAACTCTCTAGACATGTGTCTATTGTCATGAGAAACAACAACGCCTCTTGTGGCAACATCTTTATATTTCGAAATTAAGAATTTCCCATAAGCAATGCATGCTTTTCTAACTGTAAATACATTCATTCTATTTGTACCAGGCCCTAAGATTCCTCTCATTCCGGCTGTTCCAAATTTAATATCTGTATAAAAAGCGTCGTCTATTTCTTCGTCCGAATACGACATTAAAATTTTCTTATCTTCTTCGCTAACCTTATCACTATTCATCCAGCGATTATAATTTTTTTGAACTATTTCTTTCATCTCGACACCTCAACTAATCTATTATATATTAAAAGCCGTTTAAAGTGCATAAAATGAGATATATTAATCTTTTAAAATAAAAATAATGTCTTGTATTAAAACTTATCAAAAATATTTTCTAACAAATTATTCTTATTATTATCTAATTTTGCTTGAAATTCTTTACCTGAAAGATAAGACAAAAGGCCGTTAATTTTTATAAATTTTAAACTATATGCGTGCAAAAATTGATTTTTATATTTATATTTTTCAAAGAAAAAGCGATTTAATTCAAAATTACCGTATTTTGGATCTCCAATTATAGGATGATTAATATAACTAAAATGTACTCGAATTTGATGAGTTCTTCCTGTAACTAAATTCACTTTAACAAGAGAGTATTCGCCATTGCTTTGAATCGTTTCATATTCCGTTAAAGCTTCTTTACCACCCTTACTAATCGGACAAACTTTTACTAATCCGGACTCAGAATCTTTTAATAGGGGAGCTTTTATAAAACCTTCTTTATCGGTTTGGCCTTCAACTAAAGCTAAATAAGTTTTTTTAATATTTTCATGTGTTTTTAACTCTTCCATTAGTAGTTGTGAAGACTCAACATTTTTTGCAAAAATAACGAGTCCACTTGTATTTCGATCAAGTCGATGGACTGGTGATGGTATAAATTCTTGATTTTTAGGATTATATTCTCCTTTATTATATAAATAAGAAATAACTTTATTTGATAAAGTAATTCTTTTTTCACCTTCGTCCCCGTGAATTAATATTCCGCTAGGCTTATTAGCAATTAAGATATTCTCATCTTCATAAATAATATCTATGTCCATCCCGCAATCAATTATCTTTTTTGGCTTATTAAATTCTTCTAACTGGCTATCAGAAACATAAATTTGCAATAAGTCACCTTCTTGCAAAATATATTGTTGAGTTACCCGATGCTTATTAATTTTTACATCTTTCTTTCTAAATAATTTATATATGAAACTTAATGGTGCCTCATTTAAAAATTTTCGCACAAATTTATCAATTCTTTGATTTGAATCCTCTTTTTTTATTAAGATTTCTTTCATAATTTTAATGACACCTTTCTTTTTAATTGATATAATAAATTTCGCTGGAGAAATACCCAAGTGGCTGAAGGGGTGGGCTTGGAAAGCTCATAGGCCTGTAACAGGGCGCCAGGGTTCAAATCCCTGTTTCTCCGCCATTATTATAACTAAAACGCATGAGCTAATGCGTTTTTTTATTGGCTTATATTCATAAGTATATAAAAAATGCAATATTTCTGCCAAACAAACAAATATCTTTATATGAAGAGAAATGCTGACTATAAATTATTTTTTTATTGTCGGATTAAACTTTAATAAAAATTAAAAATCTAAAATAAAATAATTTCCAAAAGTAAGTCTGTAAAAAATTAAATTTTAGTTGAGTTCTGCGGGGGTTTTTAAAAAATAAGGGGTTTTTCTAAAAAAATCATCTTTTTTGTGTAAAATAAAAAACGCCTATATAGGCGTTTAGTAATTAATAGTTTTTTATTTATCTTCTGAGAGAGTTGATATTACATCTTCAATCAAATTATCTTGCTTGTTTTCTGCTCTTAAAGCTTGAAGACGTAATTCTTTTCTTGCTTGTCTTTCTCTTTCCTTA
>JAXDXW010000043.1:0-6870 GCA_034087725.1 Candidatus Onthovivens sp.
ACGAGGAATTCGTTGAAGAAGTTAATAAATATAAATTTGACATTATGGAAAATTATTTATCTTATTTTGGAAACAGCGTATTATTAGAAGGGTATACATCAAAAAACAGATATCAAATAAAAATATCCGAAATATCAAAAATAGAATTTAATTTTAAATAAATAGCAAATTACTTCCGCAAGAAAACTAGGCAAATTTACTCAATGTGCGGTCTACCTTTTTAATTTTCTTTAATGATTTTATAAAGATATTATAATTTTGTATAAAAGGGAGTGCAGCCAAAAACTTGGATTAAAATAGAAATGACAAGTATATATAAATTAAAAGAAATTGTAGCAGCATTAAGATATACGGTATAAATTCTAAACTTAAAAAAATAAAAATATATTCTGAAGAAGCAACTTAAGTAGGAAATTTTATAATTTTGTTTCACGTTGTATGATATTAATGGTTTCTTTCTTGAAGATTTTTTACATTTTTATTATTAAATAAAAGTGGTATAATAATTTCGCGTTGAAAAGAAGTAGTAATTAATCTTCCTTATGAAAGGGAAGGCGTATAAAGTGAGAATCGCCTCATAATAGATTAATGAATTCACCTTTGAGCAAACGGCAGTTATCCGTTAATAACATAAATTAAGTGCTTATTTATAAGAATTAGGATGGTACCACGTTTAAAAGCGTTCCTAAACTAATTCTTTTTTATTTTTGGAGGTAGACTATGGGTTTTAAAGACATAATTGAACAAGCTAAAGCTGAATTATCTGTTAACTTAACAGTTGAAGAAGTAATCCAACTTAAAAATAATTATTTATCAAAAAAAGGTAAGCTAGCTTCTAGCGTTCCACCAATGAAAGATTTATCAATTGAAGATAGGAAAAACGTTGGTAAAGCTTTAAATGATGCAAAAAATGAGTTAGAAAAAATATTTTTTGAACGAATTAATTCTTTAAACGCTGAAAATTTAGAGAAAGAACTTAAAAAAGATGAAATTGATATCACACTTCCAGGAAGAGATTCTTCGAGCGGTTTGCAAAATCCATTTTTCAAAGTCATAAAAGAAGTCGAGGATATCTTCATTGGTATGGGTTATAAAGTCGAAGAAGGCCCAGAAGTTGATAAAGATTTATATGTTTTTGAACTCTTGAATATACCACGTGACCACCCAGCTAGAGACATGCAAGATACCCTTTATATTGATGATGATACACTTTTAAGATCTCATACAAGTGCTGTTCAAGCTCACGTCATGCAACACGCTAATGGACAACCTATCAAAATCATTTGTCCTGGAAAAACATATAGAAGAGACGATGATGATAATACCCATTCTCATCAATTTGCACAAATTGAAGGCTTAGTTATTGATAAAAACATAAATATGGGTAATCTAAAAGCAACTTTAGAACTATTTGCTAAAAAAATGTTCTCTAAAGATACTAAAGTTAGATTTAGAAGTTCTTTCTTTCCATTTACTGAACCAAGTGTTGAAGTTGATGTTTCTTGTTTTAACTGCAAAGGAAAAGGATGTTCAATATGTAAAGGAAGTGGATGGATTGAAATTTTAGGGGCTGGAATGGTTCACCCAAATGTTTTAAAAATGAATGGTTATGATCCAGAAGTTTATAGTGGATTCGCTTTTGGCGTAGGAATTGAGCGAGTTGCAATGCTTCGCTATGGAATAAATGATATTCGAAAATTCTATACAAACGATATTCGTTTCTTAAAAGAATTTAATAAAAAGGTGGAGGATTAATTTATGCTAGTTAGTTTAAAAGAAGTTGGAAAATATGTTGATTTAAGCAATTTAACTGCTGAAGAAATCGCTTCGAAATTGACAAATTCAGGAATTGAAGTTGAAGAGATTAAGACAAAAGCTAGTGCGACTAATTTAGTTATTGGCCAAGTTATTTCTTGTCTTCCACATAAAGACAGTGACCATCTTCATGTTTGTAAAGTTGATATTAAAGATGAAATTTTAGATATTGTTTGTGGAGCTCCAAATGTTAGAGTTGGTTTAAAAGTTATTGTCGCAAAAGTTGGAGCGAAATTGCCTTTAGGAGAAATAAAAGCGGGATTAATAAGAGGTGAAGCTAGTAATGGAATGCTTTGCTCCTTAAATGAATTAGGTGTAGATCCAAAAACATTAACCGAAAAACAAATTAATGGAATCGAAGAACTTGATGAAGATGCAGAAGTTGGAAATGAACATGTATTAGAATATTTGGGACTTGATGACAAAATTTTAGATTTAAAACTTTTAGCAAATAGATCTGATTGTCTTTCTCTTTATAATGTTGCTAAAGAAATCGGCGCATTATTTAATAGGGAAGTTAACATCCCTATATATAAGGATAATAGTAATTATATAGATGAATTTAAGGTTGGTTCAAATTCAGAAAATTCAAAATCATTCAGAGCTAAGATATTTAAAAATGTAAAAATAGGTCCTTCTCCAAAACGGTTAAGTTCTGTTTTAAGTAGTGAAGGAATTAGATCAATTAATTCAATTGTTGATATTGGAAACTATGTAATGCTTTTAACTGGTCATCCAGTCCATATGTATGATATGGATAAATTACCTGCAAATGAGTTAATAGTTAAGGATGATTTAGATTTATCTGTTATAGCTTTAGATGAAAAAGAATATAAATTGGAAAAAGGTGATTTAGTTGTCACATCTAATAATGCACCTGTATGTATTGGTGGTGTGATGGGCCTAAAAAATGTAGAAGTAGATGAAAATAGTACAAATATTGTTTTAGAAGTCGCTTCTTTTTATGGCGCACGAGTTAGAAAAACTAGTACAAGACTTGGACTTTCTTCAGATTCATCATCGAGATATGTTAAAGGCATTAATTTAGATAACGAAGATGAAGTTGTCTTACTTGCTTCAAATTTAATTGAAGAGTTATGTTCACCTGAAAAAATTTCATCAACCTTCGTATATGATGAAAATGTTCACGAAAAGAAAGTAATTAGATGTTCAAAAGATTATATTAATAATCGTCTTTCAACTTCATTTACTTTAGATGAAATTGTGAATGTTTTATCTTCTTTGAATTTTATCTGTACAAAAGAAAACGACAATGATTTTAAAGTGGAAGTTCCATCATATCGATTAGATGTAACTACTAAAGCTGACTTAAGCGAAGAAGTTATTCGCGTTAAAGGTTTTGAATATATTAAAGAAAGTTTACCATTGATGGAAACAACTGTTGGTGGACGTTCTTTAGAAGCTACAAAAATTGACAATATTCGCTCATATTTATTAAATTATGGATTAAATGAAATTTTATCATATACTTTAATAAACAAAGTAGATAATGAATCCTTTAATTATTTGTCAAAAGAAGAAGGGTATGTTGTTTTAAATCCGCTAACTGAAGATCATAAATTTGTTCGTCAAAATTTATTAAGCAGCATGGTTAATACTGTTGAATATAATTTAGCTCACTTAAACCGTAATTTTGGATTATTTGAAATTTCTAACTCAGAGACTAAGAAAACTCATTCAAAACATCTTTGTATTGCTTTAAGTGGCGCAAAAAAAGGGATTGAGCTTTATGAATCTCGCCAATACGATGTTTTAGATGCAAAAGGTATTTTTGAAAATATTTTATCTTTATTAAACATTTCTCCTTCTAGAATAAGATATGAAAGATTATCTTACTCTCTAGAATTTCACCCATATCGATCGATGAATGCTTATTTAGATAATAAACTTGTGGCAGTTTTAGGGGAAATTCACCCAAAAATGAAAGAGAAATTTAATTTTAATAAAGATAGTTTAGTTTTACTTGAGGCTGATTTAACAAAACTTGTTTTAACCAAAACTGGAAATAACAAATTTGTTGAATATTCTCGCTTCCCATCTGTTAGCAGAGACTATGCTTTTATTCTGGATTCAACGATTTCTTATTCTTCAATAGTTAAAGAATTAAAACGCTGCTCATCTTTAATTAAAAATATTGAATTATTTGATGTTTATAGCGGAAATCATGTTGAAGAAGGAAAAAAATCTATTGCCTTAACTGTTACTTTTGTAAAAGATGATGCTACTTTCTCAAACGAAGAAATTCAAAATTTAAATGACAAAATCATCGATACAATTAAAAATAAAATCAAAGGAACAATAAGAGAATAATATGAAAATATATTTGTCGGAAATTAAAGATTTTTATAAATCTTCGTTAGATGTTAATGAATCTTCATTAAATAAAGAATATAAATCATCAATTATCGATAAATTCAAGAAAATTGAAGGAAATATTGATATTTCTAAAGTGAGTGGAATTTATATTTGCAAATTATCTTTCAGAGCAGATTTAGATGTTGTTTCGTCTCTTTCTTTAAAAGTTTTCCCAAAAACTATTTGTGTAAATGAAACCTTATATTTTACTGAAAACGAGCTTGATGCAAGTGAAGATGTTTATTTATTAGATACAGATTTTATTGATGTTGATAACTTAGTTTATTCTCTTTCAGTTACCTCCTTGCCTATAAAATTACATGCCGATGATGAAGTCTTAATGAGTGGAGAAGGTTATAGAGTTATAAGTGAAGATGACCTTGAAAATGAGAAAAATTCAGATGCCGATGAAAGCTCTTCGCCTTTTGATATTTTAAAGGATATCGACCTTTAAAATATCAAAAACCCTGCAAAACCCCAATATTTTTTGCTCTACTAAAAAACTACTAAAAAATTTATTTACTAAATAACTACTAAAAAGCCTAAAAATCAAACAATTTAAAATTTTTTCAAAAAAATGTTTGACATTGTTTTATAGTAAGGTTACTCACAAAAAAAAGGAGGATGTAGTATGAATGTAAATGTAATTAATGGAACGATTTCTGAAGAAGAAAAGAAAGCTTATTGGGCATATGCACTTGAGCACACAGATGGACGTGAATTAGTATCTTTAGATGTTAAAATCGATGGTGATTTTGCTGATTTAGAATATCATTTTAACACTGTACCATTTGAAAGAATTAGAAGAATTACTGGATACCTTGTTGGTACTTTAGATAGATTTAATAACGGAAAAAGAGCAGAAGAGCACGATCGTGTAAAACATATGACACGTGAGGATCTTTAATGAAAAATCAATCTTTTGTTGACCAATTTTTAAAGAAATTTGTTTTTCCTTATACTGATTTTAAAGAAATTACTAACAATAATATTAAAGATTTAATTTATTTTATCGAAGAGGCTTATACTAAACCAATGTCTATTGAATTAGCATCTGGAAACGAAATTGATTTTGATTTCTTTGATGATGTTAATTATGTAATTAATGAACTTAGTTTAACTCTTCAATCAACAAGCAATTTAAAACTTTTTTAATATATACAATTTTCCTAATGCTACTAAAATGTAGCATTTTTTGTCAAAATTTAATATATTAAATAAACTTATGAATATTATAGAAGTCAAAAATTTACAAAGAATATTTAAAAAACCTATTAGAGGAAAGGGCGTAAAAGGTATGATTACGACTCTTTTTTCTCGTAAATATGAAGAAGTTGAAGCTGTTAAAGACATCTCTTTCGACATTAAACAAGGTGAAATTGTTGGATATATCGGAGCAAATGGCGCTGGAAAATCCACTACTATCAAAATGATGTGTGGAATTTTAACACCTAGTAGCGGAGAAGTTTTAATCGATAGCTTATTAGTTGGCAAAAATCGAAAACAAATTAATAAGGAAATTGGTGTTGTTTTTGGTCAAAAAACACAATTATGGTGGGACATTCCGCTAATTGAAACTTTTGAAATTTTAAAAAGCATTTATGAAGTCCCTGAAGAAGAATTTAATGAACGTTTTAATTATTTGTGTGATTTATTAGATTTAAGAGGCTTTTTAAAGCAAAATGTTAGAAGTTTATCTTTAGGACAAAGAATGAGAGCAGATTTTGCTGTTTCTTTAATTCACAATCCTAAAATTTTATTTTTAGATGAACCTACCATTGGCCTTGATGTTTTAGTTAAAGATAAAATTCGTCAGGCTATTAAAGAATTGAATAAAAAATATCATACCACCGTTATTTTAACTACCCACGATATGAAAGATATTGAGGAGTTATGCGATCGTATTATCATCATCGATAAAGGATCTATTTTGTATGACGGTTCCTTGAGTGATATCAAATATAAATTTGGAAATATTAAAACTATTAAATTTAAAAATTCTAATAATGTAAATGTAGATAAAATAAAAGCGTTTGATGAAAAAATTCAAATTGAAGAAAAAGATGAATCTCTCCTTTTATCATTTTCTCTTAACGAAATTAACCTCGACAATTTATTGATATATTTAATTAAAGAATGCAAAATTGAAGATTTTGAAATTTTAGATATCGGAATTGAAGAAATAAGTAAACAACTTTATGAAGATGCCCAAAAGAATAGCTAAATATATCCCTTTTTGCAAAGCAGGAATTCAAACATTTTTAACATATAAGGCGGCCCTTTTTATATGGCCTGTAATTTTATTTGTTGATATTGCCTTTGTTTTCTTTTTATATAACGCAATTTATTCATCTTCGCCAGATGGTCTAAATTCAGTAATTAATGGTTTTACATTTAATGAAATTGTATTTTACTCATTATTTGCTTTTATATTCTTATTTACATCAAGTTGTTCTGATACCTCGGATACTATTTTTGATGATGTAAAGGAAGGAACAATTGCCAACACTCTTCTTAAGCCAGTTTCATATAGACTTCGAAATTTGTGTACAACATTAGGTAAAGGATTCATACAAAACTTATTGTTCGGATTGCCTCTTGCTTTAATTTGTTACATTGTTTTTGTTGTCTTAAATTTTGCTTCATTAGAAACTTGGCAAATAGTAGTTAACTTTTTAC
>JAXDXW010000044.1:0-35088 GCA_034087725.1 Candidatus Onthovivens sp.
ATTTTCCAAGGAGTAAATAAAGATTCATACTTCTTTTCCATATAATCTCCTTTTATAAAATTATAATATATTCAGTATTTTTTTACTATATTATTAATGTTTACAATTTGACAATATGTGTAACATAAAAGAAACAACAAATAAAATGCAAAGCAAGATGCATAATAATTTTACATACAATAAATTGAAATGATTTGTGTTTATTTGATTATATGATTTATATTTATTCAAATTTAAAAAAATCATTTTTTGTTTGATATTTTTGTAAAATAAATTTTTTGTATTTAAAAAATCAAAAAAATAGTTGAGTTCTGCAGGGTTTTTAAAAAAATTAGCCCTATTTCAAAATATTTATTTTCTCTTCGTGCGAAATGTCAATAATTTTTAAGCTAAGAGAATTCAAGTCATTTTGACTTAGTTCATAACAATTAAGTTGGTTATTTTCGTAAGTTTTAATAAACAATTTTACACTTGATAAGTCATAAAGCGAAGAGTAAACAGTATATTCTTTAGAACCATCCTTCATTATGCACTCACCTTTTGTCATTGAAACATTGTTCTAAACATGAAAACCAGCATTTACATTAATTAATTTTTCTTCATCAGTTAACTGATCTTTTTTACATACTTTATCTATTGTTTCAAGCAAGTAAGCTGCTTTAATAAAGCGACTTTGTGGTGTTGAATCGCCAGGTAGTCCAATGCTCCCAAAGCCCTTTCCGGAAGGAACTAATCTTATCTTTTTCGTCAGCTTATTAGTTGGCTCGTGCGGGGAGCAGCTCATATAATTAGCAAGATTAAGTAAATGAAAATCAAAAGGTGGATTATTTGTTAAAACTCCGATTTTATTTTCGTAAATATGAAGTCCATCTTTTGTTTGCTCTACAACTATGGTTTCATCCTTGTCGGAAAAAATATAATGCAATGTTGATAAAGGCAAACTATCACTATATGGGATGTTTGATATATTCGTTTTCTTTAATACTTTTTTAATATCTTTAACACTAGAAAACATACCTAAAAAATATAAAGGTAGTTCGTATGGTGCAATATTTATTAATTTTTGCTTTGGGTTGAAAAAGCAAGCATATCCTGGAAAATTTAAACCAGCAAAACCTACTCCACATTCATTTGCACAATCAAAATAGAAAGGGTAGTTATCTTTAACTATTCCTACACCATATAAAGCATATTTAGTTCTAATCTCTTTGCCGTTTTTAAGATTGAATAATGAATTCCTCGGAGTTACAACTATTTTTTCAACGAATGGATAATTTAAATCTAAATTTCTTCCAAAAAAATGTGTTGTCGCATTAAAACTTATTGCTGTGCACATAGAAATACCTCCTTTTTTTAAATTATATAATATTTAAATGATAATCTTAATATAAAGAGCTATTCTATGTACTTTTGTATTTAATTTATAAATCAACAGGTACTTGAATCTCAGTTAAATAATTTATATCGTCTTCTTGATTCCATACGCCATCTATATATACTTCTCTAAATAATCCTGTAATCTTTATTTTATTTTTTTCGATAAACTTAACTATAAAGCTATAAGCCTCTCCAAGATTTGCATAAGGACCTTTATGATATATAGATAATATTTTTGTTGTTGGTAAAACTTTAAATTTTATTGATTCATTTTCTTTTCCCTTAAAAGTAACGGCCTGACAATAACGTATTCTAATATTTTCTTTTGTAAATTCTTTGTCTAAGTATTCTAAAAAGCAATAATCAGGTTCAATACATTTTAGATTTAGGTTTAATGCAAGACATTCTTGACCGGTTTTTTACGATAAAACTACCTATATCGTCAATAGTTTGAATAACTCCTTCTTTATAATAAACGAAATATTCTGGCACATCCTTAATAGTAATTTGATATTTCATTTCATTTTTCTCCAATAACTAATCAATTTTCGAGATGATAAATCTGTATTCAGAAATTTCTTTTAAAACACAATTTTTCCTTTCGGTTAATTTTTCTCTTAACATATCTTTAGCAAAAATTTCTTTTATTTGTTTTATGCTAAATCCTATTTGTCTAAGAGAGATGATTTTTGAAAGAATAACTAATTGACTTGCATCATAATATCTATAGCTATTATTGTCGACAAATGCAGGCTTTAATAATCCTTCTTTCTCATAGTAACGTAATGTTTTAACTGTTGTTTTTGCTAGCTTTGAAAATTCTTTTATTCGATACATATTTATCACCTTAACTTAACTTTAAACTATGCTCTAAGGTCAAGGTCAATTCTTTTTTGAAAAATTTTTTATTTTTATTTAAATCCATTATAAATGATAAGAAATAGAATAGAAAATACTCATTTTTTATTAGAAAACCCTGCAGAACTCAGTTATTTTTTAAAATATAAAAAAATTCGGCTAGTAAGCCGAACTTTCTTTTATATTTGGTGGATCAAACGAGAATCGAACTCGCGACCTTCTCGTTGCGAACGAGACGCTCTCCCAACTGAGCTATTGACCCTTTTTCTCAAGTGTTGCTTTAACAAAACCTAAAAACAATGGATGTGGGTTTAAAGGCCTTGATTGAAATTCCGGATGAAATTGACAAGCAATAAAAAAGTTATTCTTTGGATTTTCAATAATTTCGCATAATGAAGTTTGAGGATTAATACCTGAAAAAACTAATCCATTAGCTTCAAATTCACTCTTATATTTATTATTAAATTCATATCTATGACGGTGTCTTTCTTTAATGCTGTTTGTTTGATAAAGAGAATAAGCAAGCGTATCATGACTTATAGTGCAATCATATTCACCTAGTCGCATAGTTCCACCTAATTTAATTCCCTCATATTGTGAAGGCAAATAATCAATTATTTTATGTTCAGTATTTGGATCAAATTCCGTTGAATTTGCATCTTTGTAACCTAAGACATTTCTAGCAAATTCAATCAAACTTAATTGCATGCCTAAACACAAGCCTAAATATGGTATATCATGTTCTCTTGCATATTTGATAGCTTTAATTTTGCCTTCAATGCCCCTATTTCCAAAACCTCCAGGTACAATTATTCCTTCAACATCTTTAAAGACTTCACTTTCGTCTAATGATTCAAGTTCCTGACTATCAACCCATTTAATATTAATTTTTGTGTCCAATTTATATCCTGCAAATTTTAGAGATTCACTTACGCTAATATATGCGTCATGAAGTTGAACGTATTTTCCAACCAAAGCTATCGAAACTTCACTTTTTAGATTTCTAATAGTTTTAATTAAGTCAATCCAATCGCTCATATCAGCTTTTTCATTACAATTCAAATTTAAATGTCTAATAATTAAATCATCTAAATGTTGTTTTTGTAAGTTTAAAGCAACTTCATAAATAACATCAACATCTTTAACAGTAATGACTGACTCATCACTAACATTGCAAAATAAAGCTACTTTCTTCTTCGAAGATTTATCAATGTTTTTACTACATCTCAATAAAATTGCATCAGGTTGAATCCCTAAGCCGGTTAATTCTTTTACACTATGTTGAGTTGGCTTTGTTTTAATCTCGCCGCTGGTTTCTAAATACGGGACAAGAGTATTGTGCATAAAAAATGTATTTTCATAGCCTAATTCTCTTCTTAATTGACGAATAGCTTCTAAAAAAGGCAACGACTCAATGTCGCCAACAGTACCCCCGATTTCAACAATACATACATCTGTATCCCCTTTAGCTCTGAAGCCGTCAATTAAACGCTTTTTAATTTCGTTTGTTATATGAGGGATAATTTGAACAGTAGCTCCAAGGTATTCTCCTTTTCTCTCTTTATCTAATACACTTTGATAGATTTTTCCACTTGTTATACTACTTTCTTTAGTCAAACTAGTATTAATAATTCTCTCATAATGTCCTAAATCTAGATCTGTCTCCGCGCCATCTTTAGTTACAAAAACTTCTCCATGTTGATAAGGAGACAATGTTCCTGGATCAATATTTAAATAAGGATCTAATTTAATCGAAAAAATATGTAAACCTCTTCTTTTTAATAATCTGCCGATGCTAGCAGCTGAAATTCCTTTTCCTAAACTAGAAACAACACCACCAGTTACAAAAATAAATTTTTCTTTCTTTCTCATAACAAAACATTTTAATTTTATGACATTTCAAATAATAAAGATAGTAGAAAAGTTGTTTTTAGAAAATAAACAAATTATTATTTATTTATGACAATTGTCGAACATTTAAAAACTATTTCCAATGAAATAAACGATACTTTTGGGGGAACATTCGTAAATAAAATATTTGCTGCAACAAACGATTCTTTTATTATGAAATTTTCTCATTCTAAAAATAAAAGTCTGATTATTTCTCTCAATAATTTAAACCCTTTTGTAAAAGTATCATCCTTGCCAAACAATTTTTCTATCAACAATGCCTTTATTAATAGGTTAAAGACAAAATTGCTCAATGCACATCTAATTAAGTCTGAAGTTTTTAACGATGATAATATTTTATCTCTTGAGTTTAGAAAAACTACAGATACCTATGACAAACTAACATATTTTATATATATTGAGTTATTTAAAGCTAACTCTAACATTATTTTACTCAATGACGGGAAGATAATAGATGCATATAGATTTAGAGGCTTAGATAGCCATCACCCTATAATTTCCTCCATTACATATATAGCACCTAAAAAAATCAATTTCTCTAAGGATTATATCGACAACGGTTTTGAAGATAATTTTGTTAAAAATCTTGAAAAAAATTATTTATTAGAAAAATACGGAGATATTTTGATTCAAATAAAAAGAAAAATTAAAAGTTTATCAACTAAGCTTTTGAAACTTGAAATCGAGAAATCACAATCAGGTGAAAAACTAAAATATAAAGATTATGGAGATGCAATTTTGGCTTCTAAAGATGATATTAAAAAAGGAGATACTTCTTTGCTTTTTAATAATCAAGCAATTCCACTTAAAGAAAATTATACTGCTATAGAAAATTCACAATACTACTATAAACAATATAAAAAAGCTAAAGTATCTTTGCAAACAATCGATACATATATTTGCCAAGCAGAAGGCCAAATTGATTATCTTACTTCTTTATTAAATTCATCATCTTTTTACAATGAGCAAGATTATTTAGACTTGATTGATGAATTATCGGAAACAAAATTAATAAAAATTAAAACTCAAAAACACATTGTTTTGAAGAAAAAGCCTGCAGAACCCTACTATTTTTATTATAATTCAATAAAAATAGGATTTGGAAAAAACTCAAATCAAAATAACATCCTAACTTTTAAAAGAGCAACTAAAGATTCGTTTTTTTTACATGTAGTAGATGGGAGCGGTGCTCATGTCATAATATTTGATAGCAATCCTTCTGATGAGGTAATTGAGATTGCTTGTTCTCTTGCTTTATTTCTATCAAAAAAGCAGGATGGGGATGTATATTTTACAAATATAAAAAATGTAAAGAAATCACCAATAGTTGGTAAAGTTAATCTTCTTAAATACGAAACATATCATATTAATAAGTTATCAGATAAAATATCTGAGTTAATTTCCACGGCTAGTCGTTTTTAATTTCTTCATTTAAAAAATCAGAGCCTTTTATTTCTTCATAAGTAGCTAACGAATAAAAATTTCTTTGCCTTAATACTTCATATGTTACTAATGCAACGCAATTTGAAAGATTTAGACTTCTGGCATTTGGTATCATTGGTATTCGAATTGTATCTTTAATATTCTTTCTTAAAATATCATGAGGAATTCCAGAACTTTCTCTTCCGAACATCAAAAAAACATCCTCTAATATATCGGAATAATCAACTTGTGAATAAAGGTTTTTCGAATAACGTGTTACATAATATATATGTCTATTCCCGTAGACCTCGCAAAACTTTTCATAGTCATCAAAAATCTCAAAATCTGCAGTTTTCAAATAATCCATTCCTGCTCGTTGCAAATCTTTATCTGTTAGTCTAAAACTTAATGGTCCAATTATAATTAATTTTGTATCTGTAGCTGATACTGTTCTCATAATATTGCCTACATTTGAAGGCTTTTCAGGACGATATAGAATTATGTAAATCATGAATAAAATAATATCACAAAATATTCATTTTTAGTGTATTATTATGAATATGAAAGCTAAGGCAAAGCAAGTTTTCGATGACGTCATAAATAAGAAGATTCGTACAATCAAAGAAATAACCGATGGTTTTTCTAACGAAAATTATGTAATAAATGATGCTTACGTCATTCGTCTTGTAAACGATGTTAGAGATGAAACAATCTCTTCAGAACATGAATTTTTGATATACGAAAAAATTTCCGACTTAAAATTGTCAGAGAAATTAGTCTTTTTTGATAGAAATGATGGAACAAAAATAACAAAATTTGTTCATAACACTAGAAAATACGATAATACACCTAGCAATGAACAAATTATCTTTGTTGCTAAAGCTCTAAAAAAACTGCATTCATCAGGAATAAAAGTTCCTTTTGGATATCAAATGTTTAATAAAATTAAAATATATAAAAATGAGATTTTTTCAGAATATCATATAGATCAGAAATACGAAGCTAAAGTCATTGCAGATGTCCGAAAAATATTTTCGAAAGACAAAATGGTTTTATGCCATAATGATTTAGTAAAAAATAACTTACTATTTTCTTTTAATAAATTGGTAATAATAGATTGGGAATATGCGGCTATGAATAATCCTTATTTTGATTTAGCTAGTTTCATTTCAGAGAACAACTTAAACGATCAACAAGCCGAATTATTTCTATCAAAATATTTTGGAGCAACATTAAATAATCTAAAAAGAAAGAAAGTAACGGCTTTCATCAATTTTCAAGATATTCTGTTCTATTATCGGGGGTATTATTTATTTAAAAAAAGAGGCGATATTGTATTTAAAAAAATCGCCTTGGAAAAATTTGAAAGAATTAAAGCAAGCATGAAAGAGTATGAATAGTTATTTATACTCTTTATATTTTCTTATACAATTATTTACAACTTTTTTTGCTCTCTCGGAGCCTAATATTTCTCCTATCTTGGTGTTTTTATTTTCTAACGACTTATATACCTCAAAAAAATGTCGTATTTCATCGCTAATATGAGGAGGCAACTCAGAAATATCGTGATATAAATTATAAAATGGGTCATGTAAACAAACAGCCATAATCTTATAATCTATCTCCCCGTCATCAATCATCTCAAGAACACCAATTGGACGGCATTCAACTATAGAAAGTGGTAAAATCTCTTCACTTGAAATCACTAAAACATCAAGAGGATCTCCGTCATCACTTAGTGTTCTAGGAACAAAACCGTAGTTGTGTGGATAATGTGTAGAAGTATAAAGTATTCTATCTAATCGTAATAGCCCGCTATCTAAATCATATTCATACTTATTTTTGCTTCCTTTAGAAATCTCAATGATGACACTGAATTTATCTTCACTTAATTCCTTATTTCTAAAACATTCAAATAATTCTTTCTTATTCATAAAACCTCTTAATTTAAATAAAAACCCTGCAAAAGTCGACTATTTTTTCTTTTTTCTAACAAATTCATCAAAAGAAAGTGCTTCATTTAGATCTTTAAATTTTGCTATAAAATAATAGTCACCCATTGCATCTCTTAAAATCTTTGCAAACTCTCCTTGTGCACAAATATAATTAGAATATTTATTAATTATTTCCTCACTACTATGCTCATAATTAATGTTATAGCGTCTACTGGATGAGATGGCATAAAATTTTCCACCAATTGATATTTGCCTATTTTCATCATAAGCTATACTGTCAGCATATATATCATAACAAGATATACTATTAGCAAAATTTATAATATCAGGTGTATATCCACCAGCTGGTCTCATATTTCCTTCAAGCGGAATGATAGTACCTTTTTTTCCTAAATAAGGGTGATCTTCCAATAATCTAAAAAATTCAATATGGAAAAATCTATTTCGTAAATTAAACGACTTAACAACACGCCTTCCAATTTCATCAAATTCTTTATTAATTTCAGGAACTGTATAATACATGTCGTCCAAATTCATATTAACAATGTCAGCAACCGAAGGAACAAACTCATTCGATGTTGAAAAAATAACATCTCCTTTTGAATTTGAAATACCATCATAAGATATTATTTGACCATACACATATTCTTCAAGTATATAAACTTCAGAACTATCTTTTTTCGATATAAAATTGTCAATATCACTTTCACTATCGATTTTAAAAGTACCGTGTGCTCCAACACCGTTATCAGGTTTAGCAAAAATTGGATATCCAACTTCTTTTACAAATTTTAAAATGCCTTCTTTTGTATTATCTAAAGTGAAACGTGCAACTTTACATCCAGCATTTATAAATTTTTCTTTCTGCAAGGATTTATGTTTATAAAATTTAACTTCTTCAGAATAAACACCTGTAGATATTTGAAACATTTCTCTCAATTTAGCATCTCTTTCGAGCCAATACTCATTTTGAGATTCTAAATAATCGATATGTCCATATTTATCTTGAAAATACTTAACTGCTCTTGCTTCATTTTCAAAATTTTCCATATTATAACAGCAATAATATTCAGTTAAAGCATATTTCAAACCGTCTTGTAAATTATCATAAGGGCAATCTCCGATACCCAAAACATTAAATCCTCTATTTTTTAGTGCAAGACAAAATCTCCAAAAATTATCTGGAAAATGCGGGGAAATAAAAATAAAATTGTTCATCAAACTTTTTTTACTTTAGCAAGCTGAGTCTATTAAGTGCCTTTTTTAAACTTCTTTCAGCTGATATCAGATCCAAGCTATTTTCTTTTTGCAAAAGAGAAATCTTTTTTAAAGCCTCGTCCTTCTTTTTTAAAACACGATCTTTATCTATTTCTTCTCTTTTTTCAAAAGTATCAACGAGAATAGTTGCCTTGTTATCTTTAAAATTTAAACTAGCTCCGCTAACAGCAAAATACTCCTTTCTATTCTCTACAACTATATTTAAAGTCGAAATATCTAAAAATGCAACAAGTGGATAATGATTTTTCAAAATACCAACTTCTCCACCACTTGTCTTAATGTTTAGCAAAGAAATCTCTGCACTATATTTCTTGCCTTCACTCGAAATTATTTCAAATAAAAACTCATTATTCTTCATCTTGAGCTTCTTTAGCCTTTCTTACTACATCCTCAATTGTACCAGCATACAAAAATGCATTCTCAGGTAAATTATCATATTCTCCACTTAAAATCGCTTTAAAACTTCTAACGGTGTCATTTACATGAACATAAATTCCTTTATATCCGCTATAAGTTTCTGCAACATGGAAAGGTTGAGATAAAAAGTTTCTAATTCTTCTAGCTCTTGCAACTATTATCTTATCTTCGTCAGATAACTCTTCTACACCTAAAATTGCGATAATATCTTGTAGTTCTTTATATCTTTGTAAAATTGCTTGCACGCCACGAGCAACTTTGTAATGTTCTTCACCTATAATATTTGGGTCTAAAATATTACTACTACTTTCAAGCGGATCAACAGCTGGATAAATTCCTAATGCAGCAGTTCCTCTATCTAAAACAGTCTTTGCATCAAGATGTGAGAAAGTAGTCGCAGGGGCAGGATCTGTCAAATCATCGGCAGGAACATAAACAGCTTGAATTGAAGTAATTGAGCCATTTTTAGTTGAAGTAATTCTTTCTTGCAATTGACCCATTTCAGTTGCAAGCGTAGGTTGATATCCAACAGCGCTAGGCATTCTACCAATTAAAGCGCTAACCTCACTACCAGCTTGTGTAAATCTAAAAATATTATCAATGAAAAATAAAACATCTAAATGCATTGTATCTCTAAAATATTCAGACATTGTCAAAGCAGAAAGTGCAACTCTCATTCTTGCTCCAGGTGGTTCGTTCATTTGGCCATACACCAAAGCAGTTTTGTTTAATACACCTGTTGATTTCATTTCGTGATATAAATCATTACCTTCTCTACTTCTCTCTCCAACACCAGCAAAAACAGAAATACCATGTTGAACAGTAGCAATATTATTAATCAACTCTTGAATAAGAACAGTTTTTCCGACACCTGCTCCTCCAAATAAACCAACTTTACCACCTTTAACATAAGGACAAAGCAAATCTATAACCTTAATACCGGTTTCCAACATTTGAGTGTGAGTTTCTTGATCTTTAAAAGAAGGTGGTTCTCGATGTATTGGCATCTTCTTTGCGCTGTCAAAAACAGAAACATCTCCGCCATCAATGCATTTGCCTAAAACATTGAAAACTCTTCCTAAAGTGACCTCACCAACCGGAATTGAAATAGGAGCATGCGTGTTGTAAGCTTTCATGCCTCTAACAATTCCTTCAGTAGGACCCATTGCTACACAGCGAGCAGTATCATCTCCAACATATTGTTCGATTTCAACTACAAGTTCTTCATTCTCTTTAATTGGTATAACTAATGCAGTCAATATATTAGGCAATTTCGAATCAACAAATCTAACATCTATAATTGGTCCAACTGCTTGAACAACAATCCCAAAATCCTCGTATTTCATAGAAAAACCTCCCTAAACTCAACTATTTTTTATACTTTCTGCACCGCCAACAATTTCTGTAATTTGGCTGGTAATTGAACTTTGACGAGCTTTATTGTACTCAATTGTTAAATCGTACATAAGATCATCGATATTTTTATTCGCGTTATCCATGCTATTTCTTCTCGATGTTTCCTCACATAAGCATGATTCATAAAGCAAGTGAAGTAATACATTCTTTATATATATTGGGACAAAGCCATTAATAAAATCTTCCTTATTAACCTCATATATAGGTCCATAATTCAAGTTATCATTTCTTTCTTTTATATCCAAAGGAAGGATTTTAAAGATTTCAGGTTTAAATGCTAAAGAATTTATATATTTCGCATAAATGCAGTCAACTTGTTTGTATTTCTTACTTTGATACATTCTAATTAGATACTCAGATAGCAAGCCAATCTTTTCTATATTTAATCCATGTGCTAAATCAATAAATTCTGTATGTATTTGGCAACTTCCCTTTATGTAAGAATATGCTTTATTGCCAATTGCAATAATTTCATCGCCCTCTTTATAAATTGATTCTAAAAACCTATAAATTTGCGCATTATAACTTCCGCAAAGTCCTAAATTAGACATGATCACCACATGTAATGATCCCTGCGCTTCACTATAAGGCGTAACAAAAGGTGTATTTTTAATTTCTTCTGGACTAGAAAATTTGTCAATGTATAAAGCATTATCAAAAAGAGAATTCAATTCGTCAAAAAATTCCTTGTTTCTCGTAAATTCCTTTGTCAATTTACGAACTTTAACACTACTAACTAATTTCATTGAATTAGTAATTTTTCGAGTTGAAGAAATAGTGTTTATTCTTTTTTTAATTCGCGTTATATTTTGAGACATTTTTATGCTAAATCCTACTTATTAAAATTTTGTTCTTTATTAAATGTTCTAATAATTTCTCTTAACTTATCACGATCATCTTTTCTTAAATCGTGTGTATCATTTATTTTATCTAATACATCTTTGTGGAATTGTAAAATATAATCATAAAGATTATCGAGATAATCCTTAACTTGGTCTTTTGTCAGGTGTTCCAAAAAATCATATTTTGCAGCAAATAATTCAATAACCATTCTATCAAGAGAAAGTGTTTTATATTGATTTTGTTTTAAAATTTCCATCAAAATGTCTCCGTGATGCAAAATCTTTTTTGTACTATCATCAAGATCACTACCAAATTGTGCGAATGATTGAAGTTCAGCATAATTGGCTAAAGACATTTTTAAAGCGTTACTTACTTTTTTCATTGCTTTATATTGAGCAGCACTACCAACACGAGAAACTGAGAGTCCACTATCGATAGCAGGTCTTTGGCCTGCATTAAATAAGTCAGATTGTAAGAAAATTTGCCCATCGGTGATCGAAATAACATTTGTAGGAATATATGCCGAAATATCACCTGCTAAAGTTTCTACAATCGGTAAAGCTGTTATTGAACCGCCTCCATTTCCTTCACTTAATTTAGCACTTCTTTCTAACAATCTAGAATGTAAATAGAATATATCTCCAGGGAAAGCTTCTCTTCCAGGACTTCTTCTTAAAAGCAAAGATAAAGCTCTATACGCAATTGCGTGTTTATATAGATCATCAAAAACAATCAAGACATCTTTGCCTTTATACATCCACTCTTCAGCCATGGTCATTCCACTATAAGGGGCTATATATAAAAGTGGTGCTAACTCAGATGCACTCGCGTTTACAACGGTCGTATATTCCATAGCTCCGTATTTTTTTAGTTTCTCAACAATAGAGGCAACACTACTATTTTTTTGTCCAATAGCAACATAAATACAATTAACATTTTTACCTTTTTGATTAATTATTGCATCAATCGCAATTGCAGTCTTGCCAGTTTGTCTATCTCCAATTATTAACTCTCTTTGTCCTTTTCCAATTGGTATCATAGCATCAATCGCTTTAATACCAGTCTCTAACGGAGAATTAACAGATTGTCTATCCATAATAGTAGGTGCAGCTCGTTCAATAGGGCTTGTTTTCGTATAAGAAATTGGACCTAATCCATCAATTGGTTGGCCTAAAGCATTAACAACTCGCCCTAATAAGCCGTCTCCTACAGGTACCTCAACAACTCTTTTTGTTCTTTTAACAATATCGCCTTCTTTGATAATCTCACTATCTCCAAGTAAAACAACCCCAACAGAATCGGCTTCTAAATTCATTACCATTCCATAAATATCATGAGGAAATTCCAAAAGTTCACCAAGCATTGCATTTTCTAAACCATAAACTATCGCAATGCCATCTCCAATTGTGACAACATTTCCTATATCGTTGCTCATTTCAACCTTGTCATCAAATCTTTTAAGTTGTTCTTTAATTAAAGAACTAATTTCATTTGGCTTAATTTGCATTTTAATTTTCTCCTTTCAAGAGAAGTTTTCTCATGTTTTCTAGTTTTTTGTTGATTGTTGAATCATAAATATCATTGTTTAATACAATTTTTATTCCACCTATTATTGAAGGATCAACAATATTGTCTAGTTCTACTATTTTGTTTTTAGCATGTTCTATTGTAAGTTTAATTCTTTTCATTTCTTCATCAGAAAGTAAGGATGAAGAATAAACTATTCCGCGTTCTATATTTAAATAGGCATCAAATTTTAGAAGGGATTCTTTAAATATGTCGTAAAGAAAAACGCCTCTAGATTGCTTAACAATTAATTTAATAAAATTAATTATTAACTTATCAAATTGGCTAAAACAAGTTTCTATAAAGTCATATTTTTGTTCCAAAAAAACGTTATTTGACGATAAAAACCTCGCTAATCTCGACTCTTTTTTTGAAATTTCAAAAATAATCTTTATCTGTTCTCTCAAAGATACGAGGTCTTTTTTTTCATCGACAGCACATTCTAATAATCCAATAGCGTAACGCGTAAATAGACTTTCCATTATTTTTTAATACCCTTTGAAGAACTCATTTCATCAATAAAGTCATCAATAATTTTTTCGTTATCCTCTTTCGAGACTTCACGTTTTAAAATTTTCTCACTAGCATCAAGAGCAACCTCAACAACTACATTTTTAATATCAGCAAGGGCTTTCTCTTTTTCTTTAGCAATTATAGACTCAGCATCAGAAAGCCTTTGCTTTGCTTCTTCATTAGCAGATGAAATAATTTCATCCTTTTTATAGTTAGCTTCCTCTTTAGCTTTATCGACAATTCTTTTTGCTTCTTTCTTACTTTCTGCTAAATTTTCTTCAGCTTCAAGACGGCTTTTTTGTGCTTCTTTATTTGCTTGAAGAGCCTCCTCGGACTCATTATTTAATAACTCTTTTCGTTTGTTTAAATATTTTTTTGCTGGTTTATAAGCCAAAATTATAATCACAGAAAAAAGAATTATCGTTGCTAATATTTGTGCTAAAGTTGACCATATATTTGGAAATAAGTTTGAAGAAATAGTATCAGAAACTTCATTCCCTAATGAATCACTATTGCAACTAGTAAGCAATGTGGTACACGCTAGAAATAGTAAAATAAATTTAATATTTCTACTTTTCATCATAAAAACCTTTTAAGCAACAAATAATAATAAAATAGCTATTAACAATGCATAAATAGCTGTTGTTTCAACTAAAGAACAGCCAAGAATCATTCCAGTTCTTAATTTACCATACATTTCTGGATTTCTGCTCATTCCTTCCATTGCTTTCGCCACGACTAAACCTTCACCGATAGCACTTCCTGCCATTGATAAGGCAGCTAAACCTATAGCAATGAACTTAAGTCCTTCTGCTGATTCTGCTGCAAGAACCATTAAAGCATTCAAAATTTCCATACAATTTGTCCTCCTGTTAATTAAATTGTACTTCTTCTATAACTTGATCAGCGTCCTCAGGTTGTTCCTGATAAACGTAAATCATTGTTAGCATAATAAAAACTGTAGTTTGTATAAAACCACTAAATAAATCAAAATAAGCATGCAAAATTGCTGCAATAGGCGATCCTAAATAAAAAGTTGCTGGGCCCCAAGGAGTCGATAAACCTTCCACACCAATATAGGACGTCCCAAATAGCATACTTCCAATTTGTGCAAATCCATAATAAACAACTGTCATTAAACAATACCCAGCTGTTGCATTACCAAACAAACGTAATGTAAGCGAAAGTAAAGGTGCCCACATTGTAATTAAATTTATAGGTAAGAAAAATGGAAGCGGTTCAATGAATCTATGAAAATAATGGATTTTATTGTGCTTAATAGCTGTTCCATGAATTAAGCAAAAAGAAAACAAAGCTAAAATTAATGGAAATGCTAAATTTCCGGCAGGAGATGGCAAACCGGTCAAGCCAAAAATAAAACCAAAAAATAAATACATAGAAAGCGGTATAATTATTTTTGCAAACGCTCTATTTTTTTCACCCATTGTCCCGACGACAACGCCTTCCATAAATTCTACAAAATAAACAAAAATACCAAATATACCCTTTGGGGCTTCTAAGGGATTATTCAATGATTTTTTACTAGAAATTTTTATCCATACACAAAGCAAACATATTAATGAAATCAATATGCAAGTCGATAAAAATGTTCCATTCAAAATATCTCCCGCTTTAAATGAAAGCATTCTATCTAATTGCTCACCCATTTATTTCCCCTCTCAAATAAAAAGTCATAATAGTCAAAAACAAAGGAATTCCTGCTAACAAAACATATAAATATCTAAACTTATTTTCTAAATCTGACTGAGTAAAATATATCAAAATAAAGGATAAAATAAGTCCTAAAGACATACAAATAAACCTCAATACCGAAAATAAAATTGCTTTCCCTGCTGATATTTGGTTTTCATTAATCTTTGAGGAAATGTTTGAGAACATAATTAGTAAGACAAAAATACCAAATGGAAAACAAATACTTAAAACAGCACTTATTTCCCACAATTGAAATGGTAATCCAATTAAACCGAGTAAAATTAAAAACACATTAATAGTAGAATAAGATAATATAGCCCTTAAGTTGCTACCAAAAATTTTATTCAACATAATTATTCACCTCGACTTGCTTATTATTTTCATCAAAAACTTGTATTGGTCTTCGTGGTAACTGAATTTTTTCCTCTTTAAATTTTCTAAGAATTAGTTCATTGAAATTAAATAAAATGTCCCGATATAAAGATGTAGGCACATAACACCTTAATGAAAAATTAACCGTGTACTCATTAAGATCAGTAATATAAACGACTGGTTTTGGATCCTTTTGAATCGATGGTTCGCTATCACAAATAGATAATAAACTTTCTTTTGCAAGGTCAATATCAGTATCATAAGGCAGAGCTATTGTTATATTAATTCTCCTAATAGGATTTGTAGAATAATTCTTAATAACAGAAGAAATTACAGCTTTATTTTGTATAACGATAACTTGACCATCAAATGTCTGCAAAACAGTATTTAAAAATTTAACATCAATAACTGTGCCTTCGCAGCTGCCGTTATCTAAATCAATATAATCACCTACAATGAATGGTTTGTTAGACAAAATAATAAGTCCTGAAGCAAAATTTGAAATTAAATCTTGCAAAGATAATCCTATAGCAAGAATTGCGCTTGAGAATATTTGCGCTAATCCATTAAAGTTGACACCTAAAAAGCCAAGAAATGTTAAAACAAGTAAAAGATTTAAGGTAATGTTGCAAAAACTTACAATAAAATTTTTAATAGTCTTTTCATTTGCAAATTTCTTCTTGCTAATTTTTAAGGCTTTTCTTAATAAATTAATAAAAAGTTTGATTAAAAAGTAACCTAAAACTAGAAAGATGAGTGAAAAAAACAACTTTAAAATATATGGTGTTGATCCATCTGCTGGTTTAATCCAAAAAAGATATAAACTATAACCAAATTCTTTAAAAAAATTTCCTATACTTTCCCAAAAATTCTCCACTTTAATCACCAAATATTCATATATGAATATTATACTTATTCTTATGGCTTTTTCAAGATAACCTCGAGTCTGCAATTTTTTATATACAGTTACAAAATAGTTGTAACATTTATTTAAAAAATATATTTTATTTAGCACTTTACAAAACTAAGAATATTTTAAAAACATAAATCATTCTATTTTTTATATTTATTGTTAAAAATTCTTACTTTTGCTATCATAATCTTAACCTTTTTGGAGGATATACAATGAGTTTTACAATAAAGATTGGAAACAATAGTTTTTTAAGCGAAAAGAAAATACGATTACTAGATTTAACAAACGGCGATAAATCAATTTTGTGCGCTAAAGTTAATGGAAAGACAAGAGATTTATACTACGAAGTTGACCATGATTGTGAAATACAATTTCTTACAATAAATGATAGAATTGGCACTACAATCTATGAAACCTCTATAAGATACCTTTTCTGCATGGCAGCTCACAAATGCTATCCAAGTGTAAAGTTTCAAATTAATTACGGTATTTCAAGATCGTTATTTATTTCAATTATAAGTAAAAATAAAATTGCTAATATTCATATGGTTAATGAAATTATCGATAAAATGAGAGAATTAGTAGAAAAAGATTTACCAATGACTCGTATGATTTTCGATATCGACACAGCTATGAAAATGTACAAAGATTTCGGAATGGATGACAAAGCAAAGATTATTAAATATCGTCCTGAAAAAATGGTTCACTTTTATAGATGTGATGATTATTATAACTATTTCTTTGGACGCATGGTCCCATCAACTGGGTACTTAAAAGACTTTGATTTACGAATTTATTCTCCTGGAATGCTTTTATCTTATCCTCGTTACGACACGAATGGGAAAATACCAGTTTTTAAAGACGAACCTATTTTTGCTAGTACACTATTTGAAACTAGATCATGGGGTCAATTTGTTGGACTAGGTAATGTTTCAACAATAAATAGTTCAATAAAAAATAAAGACGCTGTCGAAACAATCAATTTATGTGAAAATAGACACAATAGAATGCTTTGCGAGTTAGGCCAAAGAATTCAAGATAAAATTGATAATATCCGTTTAATTTGCATTGCTGGTCCTTCAAGCAGTGGCAAAACTACATTCAGTGATAGATTGGTTATGGAATTAGAAAGCAGGGGAATACATCCAGTTAGAATTTCTATCGATGATTACTACAAAACTAGAGAAAATGTACCTTTAGGAGATGATGGGAAACCCGATTTTGAAGCACTCGAAGCTTTAGATGTTGATTTATTCAATCAAAATTTAATCGATTTAATGAATGGGAAAACAGTAACATTACCAATTTTCGATTTCAAAACTAATTCAAGAAAAGATGGACGTACGATTAAAATTAGCGAGAAAGATCCTTTGGTTATAGAAGGCATACATGCTTTAAATGAAAAAATGACCCCTTTAATCCCTAAATATATCAAATTTAAAATTTATATCTCACCACAAGCACAAATTAATGTTGATTCTGAAAATCCAATTTCAATGAGCGATATTCGTTTATTAAGAAGAGTTGTCCGTGATGCAAAATATCGTAATGCTTCTGCAGAAGAAACATTCTCAATGTGGCCAAATGTTCGTAAAGGGGAGTTTAAGTGGATTTACGACACTCAAGAAGATGCTGATTATGTTTTTGACTCTTTTTTAAATTATGAAATATGCGTTTTTAGAAAATATGCTATGCCACTCTTAACTAAAATAAATCCTGATAGTATTTACTTTTCAGACGCAGAAAGATTAATTAAAGTATTAAAGTATTTCAAAGAAATCGATGATAAGCGGGTTCCTTGTAATTCAATTTTGCGTGAATTTATTGGTGGAAGTTGCTATAGAGATGGAAAATTATCAAAATAATTCAAAAATTTCATTAATATTTGTAACAATAAAGAATAAAAGAATACCTTGCGGATATTACTTTGTAGATGAAAATGCACCGCTAATTATTGATTTTCATGGTGGAAATTTTCAATGTGGAGATATGTTTGTAGATCACAAACTTTGTGAACAAATTTCTATTAAATGCAATTGTAATGTAATTTCCATAAGTAACGGGGATTTAGAAGGAAGCCAATTTCCTGAAGCAATAAATCAATCTATAACAATGATTGAAGAAATCTATAACGATAAAAAATTAGAGTACGATAGGGAGAGAATTTATTTAATGGGCCAAGAAAGCGGTGGCAACTTTGCTCTAACTTGCATGTTAAATAATACTCAGATTCATTTTTCTGGTCTTATTCTTAATTATCCTTTTTTAAATATGATAAAAAGAAAAAGAAAGCATAAAAGATTCTCTCCTTTCAATTTTACGAGAAATAATTACTTGAAGAAATATTTCAAAAACGAATCTGATCGATCCTCTGTTCTTGCTAATCCTTTACTTGAAAAAGATAAAAAATATAGTTTATTACCAAAAGTAATAATAGTGGTTGGTAGTTATGATAATTTAATTGAAGATGCAGTAGAATTAGCTGCTAAGTTATCAAATAATAATGTACAAAACAAAATTTATGAAATCCAAGGAGCTATACCAGAATTTCTCGATTTCGTAAGTTCAAATACTTGTTTAAATTCTCCTACCCTCTCCAAAAAAAGAAAAGCAAAACAAGTCGATTATTTTAATAAAACTATCGAAATAATCAAAGATTTTATTCATTAGTCTTTTTTACAACCATATTTTTAATATCTTCGTAAATAATTTCTAATTGTCTCATATAAGTTTGTTTTATGGACACATATTGCAAAAATTGTTCTTTTCCACTAAGTTTTTTATAAATCGAAGAAAAGACGCTTTCAAGTCTGAAAAAAGTTTCATACAAATTTAAAAGTGTAATGAAAAAGTAATATTTTTTATTGCTAAGAAGTAGCATAGGTGAACTATGAGAAATCTCACTACTCATTTCATATACTTTTGAATACATCGAAAGGCCAGCAATTTTTTCAACTCCATCTCGGAAATTCAATTTAAAATCTTGATTTAGTTTTAATCCCGGTATAGAAAATAAGTAACCATATTCAATAAATTTTTTCATATCTTTACTTTTCAAATCATATTCTTTCATTTTAGTTTTAATCTCTTCGAAGATCTCGTCAACTTCTTCTTTTGATTTAATCTGTCCTCGATATGCAAGAGCATACTTCACATGTGTAAAATAACTCTCAAATAAACTTTCGCCATACTTAGCCAAACAATAAATAATACATTCATTTTCATGAAGAGTTCTCCATGTTGAAAACGCTTCTGTTTCAAACCCGTCAATAAGTAATTCAGCAATACACTTAGAAAGTTGAAAAGCTTTTATTAACATTTCTGCTATAAGTGAAATAAATTTATCTGATGGTTGAACTTTTGATAAAGTATTTAAAATAAAATTAAAATATAAATTTAATGTTGAAACCTGAGGATTAAATCTACTTAAATATGATTCAGTTTTAAAATTTAATTGTTCATTTGTTAAATATTTATCAGCACAAATTGAAACAAAAATATCGAATAAACCGGATCCCTTTTCTAATTCATCTCGTTCTTCTTTTATTAATTTCTTTACATAAAATGAATAATCATTAATAAGGTATAAGATCATTACAACTGGGTTTATTGTAGTAAATTTTATATTATTTTCATTTGTTGCAATTACGCTTCTAACAATTTCATCACATTGAAGATAGGATTCATATAAAAAATCTGCATGTTCAATATATGATGTATTTAAACTGTTCAACACATTCAAAAATTCTTTCTTATTTAAAACTTTAGACTGCATTAAATTTCCTCAATATCTATATTCCACTTTTGAGAAATTTCCTCTAAACTTTCTCTCAAATCACTTGAAGCACCTTTGCAGATAAAAATCTTTTTCAAAATAGAACAATAAAATTTGTCATTAAATAATTCGTTTTTTGATAAAATAATGAAGTTCTGTAGGGTTTTTCCTAAAATTATGGCCTTTATACAATCGCAAATATCTGGATTTTTCTTGTCCACAAAAGAATTAAATTCATCTAACGAAATTGATGGATAAAAGTTTGGATATAGTTTGTTATACAAAGAAATATCAAGAAGAGGAAAATTTAATTCAACCCAAAATAAAGAGTTTTGAGAAGAATCAATTTTTGAATATATAGTTAATACACGAAAATCTTTTATCATATTCTCAACTTTTGATTGAAATTCTTTATCATCAAAATTAACTTTTGCAGGAGTAAAAAGAAGATGTCCATTATACAAACTCTCAATGAAATCAAAATGTTTCTCTCCACTATCGGAGATCGAATATTCGATATTGCCAGGTAAATAAAAACTAATATCGAGCCAATGAGCTTTCTCGATCAAAGCATCTCGGACTTCTTTATCAGTTCCGTAGAATAATTTCTCAATATTTAAAATCTTCGCACTTTTAACCATTTATTTTTCTAACCTCATTAGTAAGAATCGATAATAAATAGCAATTTACCTCTTTTTTAAAAACTCTTGAAACATAACTCATATATTTTCTAAGTTGATTTTCATATTCACTATCTTCTACATTTTTCAACTTGTAGTCGATTATATCAACAAAATTACGATATTCAACAATCAAATCTATAACACCTGTATATTTTTCGACATCGTCATAGTATTCATATTCTTTGTATATATTTTGAGCATCTAAAATATTTGCAAAAATCTTATTGTTTAATACATTTTCAATAATTAATCTATCTCTTTTATTAGTTATAAAAGAGACATCCTTAGTTTTTAAATTAGCCATTTCCATTAAAAGGTGAAAATGAGTACCAACTTTCAACACGCTAAGATCAACATCATCATCAACCTCTTTACTTGCTCGTTTCCTTATTATCTCTTTAAACTCAGGGTTAAATTCAATAATTTTAAAACTTTCAGTCTCGATTGTTTTTATTTCTTGTTCAAAACTTAAATCGTTAGTTATAAGAGGTAAATCTTTTATATCTTTATAATCTAATAATCCTGCATCTAAAAGCTCACCTAAAGTTTTCATTGATGAAATATTATCATTGATATCATTTTTTAAATTATTACTTTTTATTATTAAATTGAGGTCATCAAAACTCTTATCCTTAACATCCTCGCTAGATAACACATGTTTTTTTGTAATAACTACTTCTTCTTTAGCTCTTGTAACTGCTACATACAAAACTCGAATTAGCTCACCAATATCTACTTTAGGCTCTAAATAATCGTCAATTATCGAATGAAGGCTTTTGTTATTAGCGTTATGCAAAGAAGGAAGCCAAAAACCTGTTTTTGCATCGACAAAAAAAGGTGAGATTTCAGAATTATTATTTGGCAAACTATAACGAAGAGGCAAATAAACTATCGGATATTCTAGACCTTTTGATTTGTGAATAGTTGTTAAGGTAACTGCGTTTTTAGATACAATACCTTTTCTAGATTCCATTTTTATATCTAGCTCATCGAGTATTTCTAAATATGTAATAAAGTCAGTAAGAGCAAAGCCTAAATCATCCATTATCTTTGTTCTATCATAAAAAATTTTATTAAAAGATATCCTACTTGTCGCATCATTCAATGTCGAAAATCTATCAATAAATTTGAACTCATTAAATATATTCAGATATAAATCGCTAATTAAAATATCTTTGTTTTTTTTCGAAAAGTCCGCTAAAGTCAAATATTTTTCATCATTTTTGTAAGATTCATTAAGTGAGAGTTTATACAATTTTTCATCATTATATTCAAATAGAAAACTACGAGCTATACTAAAAAATGCATGTTTAAGTATGCTTTCATTAGGTAGATTTTTATTATATTCATCAATAAATTTCAAAATATTTATAAGAACGGTAATAGAATCATCTGAAACAATATTTTCATCATAGATTGCATTAATAGGTATACTTGCTTTACTGAAACTTTCTTCTATATCTTCAAATCGTGTCTTACGAGATACTAAAATTGTAAAATCCCTAAACTCAATATCTCTTAAAGTTCCACTCTCCTTATCAAAGACTTTTTCTTTATTAATAATTCTTCGCTTAATATCATTAATTATTGCATTAGTTTCACAAGCGGATGTTAAATTTGCGTTTTTTTCAGGAGCAAAAAAGTTTAGTCTTGTTATTCCATACCCTTGATTATCAATAAATTTTTCATCATATAATTTATTTCCTGTTTCGATTAATTGACTTTTGTAATTTGCACCGCCATGTTTTTCATCCATAATATTAGAAAAAATATAGTTAACGGCTTTCAAAACTTCTTTTCTGCTTCTAAAATTAGTGTTCATGTCAATTGCTTTACCACCAATTGAATTTTTATAGTTGTTATATTTATCAATGAATTGTTGAGGATTTGCATCTCTGAAACCGTAGATAGACTGTTTGACGTCTCCGACAACAAAAACATTATCGTTAGAGATCAAATTAATAAATTTTTCTTGCTGAATAGATGTATCTTGATACTCATCAATCATTATAAGCTTGAGTTTATTTTTAATGTTATTTCTGATTTCGTCATTATGTTCTAAAAGCGATAAAGCATATTGTGCAATATCAGAAAAAGTAAAACATTCTTTCTCTCTTTTAAACTTATCTATTTCTATTTCAATTTGATATACGATATCAAGTATCATAGGAATAAAACTAATATTATTATTTAAATCAAACATTAAATTTTCTGTTGATGATAACGCTTTTTTAATTTTCTTTAAATCATTATATATAGAATCAATTTCTTGCTTCCTGACTTTATCTTCTTCAGTAATTTTAATTTTTCTCGGTACATTAGTTAACTCAGAAGCAGGATAATCTAAAAAATCTTTAAAACAACTGCAATTAGAAAAAGGTGAAAATAAAGTTTTATATGCATCAATTAAGCTGTTTTCCTCAAAAAAACTAGCCTTATATAAAGCTTCTTCGACAATGTTGTGTATTGCCTTATATACATAGCCTTCAGCGTAATGTTCTAGACTTTCGACTGATAAAAATTTATCTTTATAGGACGAAATAAAATCATATTTATTCGAATTTTTGCATACTATCTCATCAACTTTTGTTATAAAAGAAACTAATTTATTATCATTTTTATCAGAAAAAAAGGTAACAAATTTTGTAAAAATAGGATTTTTTTCGTTGTATTTTTTTGCTAAAATGTCTTTTAAAATTTGTCTTTTTTTTACCTTTTCAATATCCGCAGGCATATTAGAAATATTTGTTGATAATCCTAACTTTGCCGCATATTTTTTTACTAAAAATAAGAAATAAGAATCATATGTACAAATATTAGCACTGTCAACTAAAGGAACGAGTGACTCTGTTTTTACATCTTTCGCTAAAACATCTTTTATACGCTCCTTCATCTCACATGCAGCATTATCTGTAAAAGTCAAAATCAAAAGCTCATCAAGTTTAATTCCATTCTTGATATTTACGAATACTCTTTCGGTTAAAACACTTGTTTTGCCACTACCAGCACCCGCAAATACAATTACATTGCCTTTACTGTCTATAGCTGATTGTTGCGCTTCTGTTCTTTTCATGCGATATCTTCCTCATTTATCTTTTTTAAAGAAAATAAGCCTTGCTTGATTCTAGCATCTTTCCTCTTTTTGAAACATACATCTTTAAAATTGCAAAATCTACAAGCAGTATCATCAGAAAATGTTGAATAAAAAGGAGAAATAGAAAAATTTCCTTGTGAATATTCATCTATAAAAAAGTCAAAAAATTGATCAAGCATTGATGGTATAAACTTTTTAGAAGTTTCGTCTACTGAATCATGTAGAAAATTAAAATCAGAAACATTTCCAATAAGTGATTTAGTTTTTTGAGAAAATTTCAAATTACTAACCCTTTCTGATTTACTATTTTTCTCTAGAAGAGGCTCAAAAAAAGAAGCAACTTCTGCGTTTTCTAATGTTATTCCTGATTTTAAAGGATGTTTTAAATAAATAAAGTCTCCAGTTTGGCAGTCGATAGGGCAATACTTTACGCCTGCATCCATAATTTTTATATAGTAGCTCCCACTCAAAACGTATTGAGAATAAATTGAAGATTTATCCAGCAAATACGCATATATAGGTAATTGGAGGTTAAGCCCAAATTCATTATTTAGTGTAGGATTTTCAACAGAACCCGTTTTATAATCAATAATTTGAATTGCACTAACATCTTCGTATTTTGCAATCAAGATAGAATCTATTTTTCCATATATTAAATGCCCACTTTTTGATTTAACGATTATAGATTGTTCCGCTTTTGTATCTGAAATTAAAGAATTTCGTTTATAATCAATTAATTCTTTTGCGATATTTTTCGCATTAAAAATTATTTTTCCTAAAAATATTTCCTCTCTTGAATCAAAATTATAATGAGACATGCATCTTTCTAATTCATTATCAAAATCAAAAGATTCTTTGTATAAGCTTTCATATATTTCATGAACTAAATTACCTGCCTTACTATAAAAATTATCTTCGAAATCATCTAGTTTTAAAACCTTAGAACAAAAAAATTTAAAAGGGCATTCATAAAAAATATTCATGTTAGAATAAGAAATCTTATAGTCTTTAAGATCGTTATAATAAGAAAATTTTTTAAATTTGTAATCGTATGTTTGTAAGTCTTTAAATGTTTTTTTATAAGCAAAATAATTTTTGTTAGCAATACCATAATTGTTATAAAGATAAATTAAATGAGAATAATTCGCTTTTTCAATGCTTTTAGAGAAGCCGTGATCACTTTCAATCTTCTTGATATGTTTTTCGAAATCATTTTTATCGTATTGATGCGAGAAAAAATATGAAGGATTTTCAGATCCTCCAGAAGAAATTTTTGAATATGAAAGCCAAACTTTATTACTAAAGTTTAAAAAGGACTTATACATTTCGCTATAAAAAATATTGTTAATATTAGAAGAATCAATTAATCCTTCCTCTTTGTCAATATCATCTAATAAATCATTATTCTTTTCTACCCTAATAAAAAAAGAATTATCTACATTTGTAACAAAGATATATTTAGAATCATCAAAAATTAATTTATCTGTTACTGTAATGCCTTCGTATGAGCTCGTTTCGTTTATTTTTGTGGTTTTCAATATGGATTTATAGTTAGTTGATCTTAATGGCAAATTTAAAATGTCATAAAACTCTATCTCAGATTTAATTAATTTATATTCATTACTACCATCATCAAAGTCAGATAGCTGATTATAGGTTAGAGATGAAATATTATTTTCTATTTTTTTAGATAAAGGCAAATCGTATAAAGTTTTACTTGTCGAAAAATTTAATGGTATTTTATATTCGTTTGCATAAGTATTTAAAAAGAAGAAATTGTTACAAATATCCGTAATCAAAATAATATCTGCAGGATTTACACCTTTTTTTAATAAGTCCATAATTGAAATAAATGCGGTGTTAATCTCATCCTGAATTCTTTCAAATTCAAATAAATTGCATGAATAATTATTTAATACATCAGCAAAAGAAAGATAAGTAACATCCTTGGGTTTAATCAACTCTAGCACATGTTTTATTTCGTTTGATTCTTTACTGTAGCCAATAATATAAATAGATTTATTTAAAAACAATTTAGGATATTCATTGTCTATATAAATAAAATCATTACTTTTTAACAAACTGTAAAACTTACTAATTTCAGTATTTTTGGAAACATCGAATCCTTTTTGAATGTATGAAATATATTTCTTTATAACTAAGTAATTAGAATTAACAAGTCTCATTCCAAGAGGAACAGCACGTTTATCAATCTCTCCAAAAAGACCTTTTTGAACAGTTTTTAAATCAATAAATTTAAAATTTAATGCGGGTTTTGCGGACTTTTTATTTAAAAATAAGGGTTTTAGCTCATTTGGACATATTAAAATTTTGTTGTTAAAGTTGATCATTTAAACATCCTTGTAGTTTCTACAGCTTTTTTCCACTTTCGATATTTCTTATCAATTTCCTCTTGTTCCATAGTAGGTTTATATATTTCTTTTATTGAATGAATCTTTTTAATTTCATCTAGCGAAATCCAATATCCACTACCTAAACCAGCTAAATACGCTACACCAAGCGCAGTTGTTTCTAAACATTCAGGAATAATAATCTGAGAACCAAGTATATCGGATTGAAATTGCATTAGATATCTATTGCTAGTTGCTCCACCATCTACCTTTAGCGATTCTATTTTTAAATTTCCTTCTTTTTCCATTACATCAATAACATCTTTCACTTGATATGCTATTGAATTTAAAACAGCCCTAATAAAATGGTCTTTTGTAGTTCCTCTTGTTAGACCAAAAACAGCCCCCTTACAATCATCATCCCAATAAGGGGCTCCTAGTCCTACAAAAGCAGGAACAACATATACACCTAAATCATTTCTAACATTGAGTGCACATTGTTCAGATTCGCTAGATGTTTTAATCAACTTTAATTGATCTCTCAACCATTGGACGCATGCTCCGCCCATGAAGACGCTCCCTTCAAGAGCGTACTTAGTTTCGCCGTTTAATGTCCAAGCAATCGTAGTAATAATACCATTTGAAGAAAAAATTGGCTTTGTTCCGGTATTTAAAAGCATGAAACAGCCTGTACCATATGTAGATTTAGATTGACCAGCATCAAAACAATTTTGCCCAAAGAGTGCAGCCTGTTGATCCCCGGCAACTCCGTGAATAGGTAAACCTTTTTTCAAAAACAAAGCATCACCAAAATACGCATAGCTTTCTTCAACTTTTGGTAACATTTTCTTAGGAATGTTAAATATCTTTAATAATTCATTATCGTACTTGAGTGTATTGATATTAAAAAGCATTGTTCTAGATGCGTTCGATACTTCGGTTTTAAAGATTTTACCTTTTGAAAGCTTATACATCAACCATGTATCAATTGTTCCAAACATTAATTCCCCGTTTTCTGCTCTTTCCTGGCCTCTTTCAATATGATCTAAAATAAACCTAATTTTAGAGGCACTAAAATAAGGATTTAAAATCAAACCAGTTTTTGAATGAATTAACTCTTTATAAGGTTGCCATCTTTCGCAAATATCAGCTGATTGTCTAGACTGCCAAACGATTGCATTATAAACAGGAAGACCTGTTTTTTTATCCCAAATAACGGTAGTTTCTCTTTGATTAGTAATACCAATCGCATGGATATCATCAACGGTTATATTCATTTTAGCTAACGCATCATTAACAACATTAAGAACACTAACCCAAACATCTAACGCATTTTGCTCAACCCATCCACTATGAGGGAATTGGCATTCCACTTCAACTTGTGATTTAAATTCAACCTTCCCATAGTTATTAAAAATGAGTGCTCTTGAAGATGTTGTTCCTTGATCGATAGCTAAAATATATTTCATAAATAATTATTAATACTCCTTTTCTTGTCGATGAATTGATTTTTCTTTTTCAAAACCTTTTGGATATCTTTTGTGCAACTTATCCAAATTAAATTGAGCAACTTCTTCTAAAGTAAGTCCTAGTCCAGAACAAGTCTCTGCAACATACCGAAGAACATCACCAAGCTCATCCTTTAAGTGATCCCTATCTAATTCATGGCCTTGAAATTTGTACTTTTTAACGATATCACAGCATTCGCCAGTTTCACCAGCTAATCCTAAGACGCCATTCGTAATTAAATCTTTTTTTCCATCTTCGCTAACTAAATCAAAAGCTGCCTTCTGATAATCATTAAAACTTAATTTGTCAAACATTATTTAACCTTCTCAAAGTCTGATGCGCCATGTTTACAAAGCGGACAAACAAAATCATTTGGTAAATTCTCGCCTTCATAAACATAACCGCAAATTTTACAAATCCACCCTTTCTTTTTTTGCTCACGTGGAACTGGTGGCTTGATATTGTTTAAATAGAAATCATAGGTAACTGAATCATCTTTGGATAATTCTTTAGATTCTGTAATGGTACAAATATAACCAAAATGGCTACCTAAATCGATCACTTGTTCAACGTGTAAACCGAAATAGGCATTAACAAATCTAGTCAAATAAGGAACATTATTATTTGCTATTCTATAATCACTAAAACCAATAAATTTATTAGTATCTCTACCGCTAGCAAAACCAAAGCGTTTAAATAATGCAAATGGTGCGTTTTTTGTTAAAACGCTTACACAAAAATCGCTACCTTCCTTAAGCAATGTAGAAGTAAAATTGCCCTTAGAAACGCTTACCATTAATTTATCTGGCGATGAAGCAATTTGATTAACAGTATTTATGATACAGCCATTATATTTGTCGCCATTTAAAGATGTTAAAACATACAAGCCGTAATTAATCTTAGAATTTGGATTAGATGACAAGCGAACTCGTGGGAAATCTTTTGCAATTTCATTTGCCATATTTTTCAATTCTTCTTTTTGCGTTTCTTTTAAATTACTAGTTATAGTAATAGATGGCTCAATTATAGAAATATTTTTCATTGTTCCAAAAATTTGTCTAATCAATTTCCCACTGTTTGGTGCCCAAGAACCATTTTCAATAATGGCAACTTTTCTATTTGCAAAAGCATGAGCTTTTAAATCGAGTAAATAATTCTCAACAGGAGTAAAAATTCCCATATTATATGTGCTAGAAGCAATAACCAAGTGAGAATACTTATAACTTTCAGATAAAAGAATACTAACATCTGTTTTACTAGCATCATAAACTTTAATATGTTTAATACCTAACAGTGATAATTCATCCGCAAGCATTACAGCTGCTTTTTCGGTATGTCCATAAATACTTCCATAGATAATTAAAACACCATTTACTTCAGGCTCACATGAGGCCCACTTCGTATATAAATTAATTAAGTAATTTAAGTCTTGTCTCCAAATAGGACCGTGTAATGGACAAATAGTTTCAATCTCGACAGTACTTGCCTTTTTTAAAGCAGCTAACACCTGTGTGCCATATTTTCCAACAATATTAGTATAGTATCTTCTTGATTCATCCAAATAATCATGAGCAAAATCTACTTCATGTGCAAATAAATTTCCACTTAAAGCGCCAAAAGTTCCAAAAGCGTCTGCACTAAACAATGTTTTTGAATATGTGTCATATGTCATCATTACTTCAGGCCAGTGGACCATCGGAGTAAAAACAAATGTCAATGTATGCTTTCCTAAAGATAAAGTATCAAACTCTTTAACAACTTCCATTTTTATAGAATTGATAGAGAAGTAATTTTCTAGCATAACTTTAGTTTTTTCGTTTAAGACTAAAGTAACAGATGGATATTTCTCACATACTTTTTGAATCGTTGAGCTATGATCTGGCTCCATATGCTCAATAACTAAATAATCTAAAGTTCTATCTCCTAAAACATCGTTAAGTTTCTCGAAAAAGATATCCGAGACACTAAAATCAACTGTATCTATCAAACAAGTTTTTTCATCTAAAATTAGGTAAGAATTATAACTAACGCCATCATCTAAAGGATAAATATTTTCAAACAACGCAAGACGCCTATCGCTTGCTCCAACATAATAAGTGTCCTTTGTTACTAATCTTTTAGTGTACATATTATTTTTGCAACCTCCGCATATAATTATTAGAAATAATTATATAACATTTTTCTTCAAATAAAAATTCACATATTAATTGATCTCAAAAAAATCACAAAATAATAAAAATTATTTGTTAAAAATTAAATAAGAAATGAAAAATACTTTATAAAAAAGTGCCATTTTTAATAAAAAAGTCCGCAGAAGTCGCTTAAAATTTTAAAATTTTATCTAGAATATTATAGTTTCATCTTCGACATCAATCCCATAAGAATCGCTTTTACCGCTCTTTAACATTTTAATCTCTTTAAGTGAATCGATTAGCATAAATATCGCAAAAATAAAGACTATGCCACAAAAAATAAATCCTAAAATCATGTTGATTAATAGTACATCATGTTGATAAAAATATGTATTAAGTATTGTAGATGAAAAAATTAGTAATGATGTCATGGCAGAAACAAAATTATTTGAACGCAAAGCTTTGACTAAATTGTTATCACTTTTCCTTGCTTTAATTATATTTATTATCGCAAGAATGAGTTTAAGTCCAGCATAAACACCATTTATCAAGACATAAACAAAATCATATTGAAAAAGCCTGTCATTTCTATAGACAAGAAAATTCAAACTAGAAATTGACATGGTTAATACAACGATGATAATTGAGTTTATGAAATATCCAAAACAAATATGTTTGTTTCGAACTGTTTTATTTTTACGCTCCTTAAAAAATATAAATAAAAGCGTACATTTAGTTAAAGATAGTATCAAATAAAAAAATCCAAGAATTAAATTCCATCTCGATCGATTTATTGCGGATAAAACAATATTAAAAATAGAATATATTAAACTAAAAAATGTGAAAAAAATCGAATATACAATTGTTTTAATTTCAAAAGTTTTTTTCATTTAAATGACTAACTCTTCCGCTTCTTGTTCAAGTTTTATACCATTTTCTAGCATAAAATCAATTACTTCATAAAAAATGGTAAATTTTGTGTCATGTCTCATTTTGTTCAAAGAATTTTTATCATTTTGAGTCAATTCTTTACAATATCTTCTATAAGTTACAAGTTCTTCTACCCCCATTTTGAAAGGAATAAACGGGATATTCGTTTTTTGTTTAAGATGATTATAAATTCTAAATCCACCTACATCAATATCACCATAGTGGTAAAAAGATAAAGCATTATTATAATTACAAAAAATTTTTAGCAATTCCCTTTTTGCTTTATTATGATATCCGGCAAGATAGATTGCTATGTAATCATCATCGTTAAAACTTTTGTAAGAATAAAGATTTTCTATAGTAATTATTCGTTTTGCTCGTAAAGATTTAATTTCAAGATCACTAATATCATTTCTTGACAAGTCAAAGGAAATTCCCTTAGTTCTCCCATCGATCACCGATTCTCCTTTTTTAATTATAATATTACCTTTTATTAGAATCGGAGTATCGTTCTTCGAAACACCTAGTTCCTCTAAAATATCATCTTCTTCATCGAACTTTTTACCAGAAAAATCTTTAAAAATGAGCGCTATTTTTCCTTTAATTTTGCCAAATCTTTTACTATCACTATATAATTTTGTACTTAACATTCTCTCATAAATATCTTTATCTAACTTATTAATTTCTATGATAGCTCGCAATATATCCGTAGCATCATAAGGAGATTTTAAATAAAATTTGTAAGAAGAAAGCTTATTATCTTTTTCTAGAGAAGTAAATAATTTAAAAATTACATCATCACCGCAATCTTTAAATTTGAATATAATCTTTTTAAATTTATTTAGAGTTTCTTTAGGGTTTTCTCTATTTAAATATTCATAAAGTTTATTAATGGAAGATTCTTCCACATTAAGTTCAATATAGTCAAGTGTTTTAAAATGTGTATAATGAAGTCTACAAAAATTGTATCTTTGAATTTTTTCTAACACAAAAGAAAGCTCGTCACCTTCACCATTTCTAAAATTATCAAAAATCGAATCAGAGAGAAAAATCCTAATATGAATATTAAGAACATTTGTTCCTTTTGAAACTTTACTGTTTTCGTATTTATCGAGAAATTTATTTAATAATATTTTTTCTAAATACATCATTTTGAAATTCTTCTAGATGTATAAATTCCTATCTTGTTATTCACTTTTGCCAAAGAAATGCACTGATCAACATAAGGTGAAATATAGCCAAAACGAGACGAAGGAACAGAAATAATAAGTTGAATGTTTAATTCGCGATAAAACATCAACATCTGTTTGATTCTTTCTCCGTCCATATTATTAAAGGCTTCATCAAAAACAACCACTTTGCATGGAGAGTAATTGCTTCTCTCCCTTTCAATTAAAACACTTTGAAAAGCTCCAGCAATCATTGCGTAGAAAGGTGTTTGCGTTTCTCCACCCGACTTCGAGTTATGATTCTTGCTGTAAAGCAAAGTATCATTGTTATCTAAATGAATCTTTATATCGTAGTTTAAATAATTACGGTAATCTAGCAACTCTTTTCTTAAATTTTTATATTCAGTATCTTCTTCATTTGTTGATAAAATCTCAAATACTTTTTTCATTGTTTCCTTGCTAGCAGCATCGAGTTCTTCAGTAAAAATTGTGTTACTATAACTATCTTGGTTTGTTTCTAAAGCTATGTGGTAAAGACTAGATAACAGTTTATCACTGCTTTTTTGAGCATAAAATTCAAAAACTTCTTTATTTGTTCCAAAAGGTCTTTTACCAAGAGCAGAATTTAATTTTTTAATATCGGTTCTAGCATTAATTAGTGAATTTCTAACTTTAGAAATAAAGTGCTCATTGAGTTCTTGCACAGATTTGTTTCTAGCCTCTTCAACATTAGGCTCTAATTTTGCCAATTCATCATTAACAATCTTGTTATATCTTCTTACATATTCAGAATAATTAGAAATTTCTGGTTTTAATTCATTAGGAAAATCGTGATTATAATTGAGCATTGCATTAGAAATTATTTTTTCATAATTTTTTATATTTGAATTGCATGCGTCTTTTCTTCTTTTAACAAAATTCGTTAATTTTTCATTTTTTGAATTTTCCATCAAATCAGAAAGCAAAATATCAATGTTCTCATTATTATCTCTATAAGTTGAATATTTGTCATGATATAAAGTTTTTCCTTCTGTTATTAAAGCCTCAGAAAGTTCGATTTTCGATAAGTTTTTGCCTTTTTCGCCGTTTAATTTATCGATTAAAGCTTGTATTTCTCTTATATACTCATTTTCCGTATTAGCCTTTAATCGTAAATTATTAATAGTTTCATCGCGCGTTAACAAGTTAATGTCTGAATTTGCAATCTTAGAAATTTCATTTTGAAGTAATTCTTCTTCTTTATAATAATCCTCTAAATCTTTCCAATAATTTGGCAATTGTAAAAGATTGTCACACATTGATGATTGTACTAAGCGAAGCAATAAAGTGTACTCATTCAATTCATTTTCGCAACTTTTAAATTTCTTTTTTAAAGCATTAAGCTCCTTCTTATAACTTGCCAATCTAATCTTAATCGATTCTTCACCTAAATAAGGAATAGACGCCGCTTCTTTGTCAACGTATCTTATAGATTTTCCATCAAAGTAAACACCCTCTTTTGTAATTGCCTTCTTCCCTTTTTCAAATTTGTCTATAGAATCTACGCACTCAATATCATTTAATATAGAAAGAATATATAAAGTAGGCTCTTTTAAAACCTCAATTTTCTTTGTTTCTTTATTTACTCTTACTGCTTGAATTTTTGATGCAAGCGAATTCACATTTAATTCAAGCTGCTCAGGTATGTCTAAAACTACACCTACACCAAACAATTTTTTCATTTCAGTGTTTTTTTCAAAGCATTGTTTTGCAATGGAACGATATTCACGGGGAACAAACAAATCAAAACGTTTTCTGCCTAAAAAACCCTCGATTGCATATCGCCATTCTTCCTCTTTAACTGATAATAAATTAGAAAGAGTATATATTCTAAAATTATCTTCTCCTTTAAGATTTTTTACTTCTTTTGTAATTTCATTTTGTAATTTATAAACATAATCTGGAAATAAAAATGAATTGTTTTCTAAAGAAGATATATTATCAATCGTGATCTTAATTTTTTCTTTAAAATCGACATATTTTTTTCTTAAACTGTTTTCTTTTTCATTAAACTCTTCTTTTTTTGCTATCAATTTTTTACGATAGTTTTCCAAATTGTTCATCAAAAAGTCATATTTTTCAGAAGAAAGTGATGAACTTAAATTCAAAGATAATCCAATTCTTTCAGCATTTTCTTCTTCTTGCTTAACTTTTTCAGCGACAGAACTTATAGATTCTTCAGTGTCAGTTCTTTTTTGAATAACATTTTCTAACTTGGCTTTTGTGCTCTTTAAAATGTTATAATTTTCATCTTCTTCTAATCTTCTAGCGTCGTATTCAAAAGTTGATTTTTTTTCTAAATGTTCATTTAAATTTTTTCTAGCATCTGCTAATTGTTTTTCTATTTTCTCATTATCGTTTTTAATTTGAGAGATTTTTGCCTGCTCTTGTTGAATTGTACATTCGATATCAAGCAAATCTAAGGCATCATTTTCTCTTATAGATTTTTCATAATCATTAGCGCATTCAAAAATAGGTTCTAAAAGATTCTTTCTTTTTAGCTCATTATTTAATAAGATTTGAATTTCACGATAATTGTCCATCGAACCTTTGATTGATTCTAGATTAATAACTTCTTCAGGAAGTAGAAAATCAATCGCAAATCTATTAATGTCGTCTAGAGGCTGAAAAGATATAGCTTTTGTAAATAAAGTCTCGTATTTTTCATTAACGCCAAGTACTTCTTGAACTTTTTGAAGTCTCATCCTAGCGTTTTTTCTGCCAGAAATTATAGCTTCAACTTGAAGATCTTGTAGTTGAGCTTCTTTAATTAAATTATTAAAACTTCTGATTTCACCATCAGGAGTAAAAAATAAATCGTCATTCCAAGTAGCACCTAAAATAGTATAAAA
>JAXDXW010000045.1:0-15563 GCA_034087725.1 Candidatus Onthovivens sp.
CCAATATCAATAACTTTGGCTACATTTGGCGTATACCTAATCGGCGCTATATTTCCTCTAAAAATTGCTTTTTTCTGTGTTTTAAATTACATCTTATTAGGAATTATGGGCTTGCCTGTGTTTTCAAATTTCAATTCTGGCATTGGGGTTATTGCTGGTCCAACAGGTGGCTATATTTTAGGATACATTCCTTTATTGATTATTGAAAATCTTCTAATAAAATTGTCTAAAGAAAAAAACTACATGTATCCACTGTCTATGATTTTAGGGACGATAATATTGTATTTAATGGGAACAATTTACTTTTATTGCATTTCTACAAAAGGATACTCTTTTTACGAAATTATGAAAATTTGTGTTTTCCCTTTTATTGCTGTTGATCTGGTAAAAATTATTGCAGCTTGCATGATTTCCTATCGAATAAAACCTATTTTTGAAAAACATTACAATAAATAATTTTAAATAGTCACTTTTGAATTTTTTTGCACGGAAAATAATATATAAGATGACAAAGTTGTAGCAACAAAAAGTAATAATTAGACCTAAATCTCAATTTATTCTAATTTGTGTTGCGTTAACATTGAATAATTTTGACAAAATATATCATTTTTTTAATTAATTTTTTCTCGCATTATTTGATATAAAACTTTCTATTATTTCAATATTGGTAATGGCGTTCATTGGCGATTTTATTTATCAAAATGAGTTTTACTGATTCGTTGCAATAGCTTTGCCATTTACCGACATTAAAGAAGTGGGATTATTTACAAAATTAGTCATTGCTGTTAAGCTAACAATATGCCTGCATTAAGAAAGGATTATTACAATGCCTCAATAAGGGATTTTCTATTAACTTCGTCAGAAACTATTTTTGGTGAGCTTTTAACTAGTGATTCATTTGCGACTGAGGCAACGCAAAAAGATGCTTGGAAGAATGAGATAGAAATATTAAAAAATCAATTAAGCGGTGTTACAGACGGGTCTATTATCTTTGAATACACAATACCGAGAATCGGAGATCGAATAGATGTCGCATTAATTATTAAAGGTGTAATTTTTGTACTAGAGTTTAAAGTACATAAGAAAACTTATGATATGGCTGATGAAGAGCAGGTAGAAGACTATGCGCTTGATCTGAAATATTTTCATGAAGAAAGTGAACATAGATATATTGTTCCTGTTTTAGTGGCTACAGAAGCAAATAATAGTAATTTTAGCGTTAACATTGCTAAAGACAGAATATTTGAACCTCTTCATTGCAACAAAAACACAATTAGGTCCTTAATCGATCATACACTTTCTATTGTTAATGATTCGGAATTAAGTAGAAATGCTTGGATCAATTCGAAATATAGACCAACCCCAACAATTATTGAAGCAGCAAAAGCTCTATATCAGCATCATGATGTTAAAGAAATATCTAGAAACGAGGCTGGTGCTGAAAATTTAGAAAAGACAAATGGTGCAATTACATACGTTATTGATAAATGTAAAGAAGAACATAAAAAAGCGATTTGTTTTATCACTGGCGTACCAGGAGCAGGAAAAACACTTGCTGGATTAAATATAGCTAACACTCGTCATGATTTTGAAAATGATGAACATGCAATTTTCCTTTCTGGAAATGGTCCTTTGGTTGAAGTTCTTCAAGAAGCTTTAGCAAGAGATGCGGTTAAAAAGCAAGGCATTAAAAAAGTATTTGCTAAAACACAGACTAAATCATTTATTCAAATTATCCATAGATTTAGAGATGAAGCTTTAGACCCAAATAACGTTCCAATTGATAAAATAGCAATATTTGACGAAGCTCAAAGAGCGTGGAACGAATCACAACTTTCTAATTTTATGCAAAGGAAGAAAAATCAGCCAGGATATCATATGAGTGAACCGCACTCTTTGATTGAATATATGAACCGTCATAAGGATTGGGCAACGATTGTGTGTCTTGTTGGCGGTGGACAAGAAATTAATACTGGTGAAGGTGGTTTAAAAGACCGGTTTGAAGCCATAAAAACATATTTTCCAGAATGGGAAGTCTATATATCAAACAAAATTACAGATTATGAATATGTTGGTAATTCATCGTTAGATGAGCTATTAGGCGGACACCCATATAACATTATTCCAGAATTGCATTTAAGTGTTAATATGCGCTCTTTTAGAAGTGAAATTTTATCTGAATTTGTAAAAGCAATTATTGATAACAAGCCAGAACTTGCTAAGAATTATTATGAAGAATTGAAAGAAAAATACCCTGTTGTTATTACAAGAAATCTTGATACTGCTAAGAATTGGGTTAGAACGCAATCAAGGGGTACTGAAAGATATGGTTTAATGGCTTCATCTGCAGCTGAAAGATTGAGAGCCAAGGGAATACGGGCTTCAAATGATATTAAACCTACTAGATGGTTTTTAGACGGTAAAGAAGAAGTCGATTCATCATACCAGCTTGAAGTAACTGCGACCGAATTTGCTGTCCAGGGTTTAGAAATTGATTATGGAATAGTTGCATGGGACGGCGATTTTAGATATAACGGTAAAGAATTTGAATATAAAAGATTCACAAGAAATATGTGGTGTAATATAAACTCTGATATTAGAAAGCAGTATTTAAAGAATGCATATAGAGTATTGTTGACTAGGTCTAGGCAAGGGTTTGTTATTTATATTCCTGAAGGTAGTTTAATAGATCCATCAACTAGTCCTAAGATTTATGATAAAACTTTTGAATATTTAAAAAACATTGGATTAGAAGTTATTTAATCTTTTTCAAACAATCATTTATAAACTTATGATGCTTTTTGCTCTGCAAATAATCTTGAACTGAATATAACTTATCTCTAACAAAAATATGCAGTTATATAGTTGATTTAGATTTTTTAATATTCTAGCAATCTTTTTATTGAATATCCTTTAGCTATTCTTGCTTGTAAGTTAATTTGATCATTTTGATCTAATCTTTTCTTTGACTTTTCTTTTTCTTTATAAGCGACAGGATTAGTTATTCTAACAAGAATAGTTTCTTTTCTTAGCGAGAATAAAGCTTTCATAAAGAAGGCATTCAAATAAAAGTAAAAAAAGTAATAATCAAAATGAATTTCTTGCGATAACTTTGTCATTTAACGCATGGAAAATAATGCAAAAATCTTTATTATTTTCGTACAAAATAACATCTAACTATGTTATTATATGTTCGATTTTCGGTTTAATTCAAACCGTATAGAAATCTCTATTTTTATAAGATAGAATTTTATTAGAAAGAGGTAAAATTATGGCAACAATTAGTAATTTAAAAAGGAGTCAAATTGGCTCTGCTTCACCTAAAATTTATTCAAGGCTTCGTTCAACAATTGAGAGCGCTTTTTATCGCAATAACGTTATTGAAGTAAAATCAATTAAGCAAGCTTACGAACTTGCAAAAAATTGTCCTGGAACAATTGTAACAGATCTTCCAGTTGTTAATGCAGAAAAATTAGGATTAGATAAAGACGCAAGAGTTTTACTCTTTAACGACGGTTTTATTACTGGTCGTCAAGCTCGCTTAAGAAAATTGGTTGATGACTCAAATAGAGATTCTTATGCTGGTAAAGTTAGAGAAATTTTATTTTCTAGCTGTAGAAAAACATTTTATCACGCAACAGCTTACATTGGCTTAGATCCAGAATTCATGGTCAGAGCACATTTAATGGTTCCACAAGGATTTGAAAATACTCTTTATTCATGGTTATTGAATTTCCAAAATGCTGACGATCCTGAAGCAAAAAAAATGTATGAAAAATCAAAATTAATCGATGAAGGCGATATATTTATTTATTCAGATCCTGATTGCTATCCAGCAGAATTTAAAGATGGTTTAGCTTTATTCGATAGCGAATTTAACTGTGCTTGTTTACTTGGAATGAGATATTTTGGTGAACACAAGAAAGGCACATTAACATTAGGATGGTCAATTGCTCAAAGACATGGATATACTGCATGTCATGGTGGACAAAAGAGATTTAATTTAGAGGAAGGAAAACAAAAAGTCATTTCTGTTTTCGGTCTTTCTGGAAGTGGAAAATCTACAATTACTCTTTCAGACCACGGTGGAAAGATGAATACAACAGTTTTACACGACGACGCTTTTATAATTAACAATTCAAATGGTTCATCAATTTCCCTCGAGCCTTCATATTTTGATAAAACACAAGATTATCCTTTAACTCGTGATCAAAGCAAATATTTCTTAACAATTCAAAACTGTGGTGCAACATTAGATGATGAAGGTAAAATCGTCCCAGTCACTGAAGATATACTTAATGGTAACGGAAGAACCGTTAAGTCCAAATTTGCAGCTATGAATAGAGAATACGCTTTTGCAAAATCAACTGATGCTATTTTCTGGATTATGAAAGATTCATCTTTACCTCCAGTTTTAAAAGTTAATTCACCTGCATTAGCTTCTGCAATGGGCGCAACTTTAGCAACAAAGAGATCTACTGCTGAATATGTTCCTGGAGAGGATCCAAATAAATTAGTTATTGTTCCTTACGCAAATCCATTTAGATTATATCCATTAAGCAAGGATTATTATTCATTTAAATCTTTATTTGAAAACTTACATGTTGATTGCTATATCATCAATACTGGTTTCTTTAAAGATATAAAAGTTACACCAAAAGTTACTTTAGGATTAATTGAAGATATCGTAAATGATAAAGCTTCGTTTAAACAATTTGGGCCATTTAGTGAATTAGAATATTATGATTTACCAGGATATCCAGTTGATTTTAGTGATAAAGAATACGCTAAAGAAGTTAAAAACAGATTACAAGATAGATTAAATTTCGTTGCAAACGTAGATGAATTTAATAAACTTCCTGATGAAGCTTTAGAAGCTCTTAAAAAAGTTATTTCTGAAATTGAATAGGTAAAATCATGGGAGTAAAAATTGTTGAGACAGCATTAAGAGACGGACATCAGTCGTTATTTGCTACAAGAATGACTACTGATGAAGTTCTTTGTGCTTTAAAAGAACTAGATAATGTAGGTTATCACGCGATTGAAATTTGGGGTGGTGCTACTTTTGATGCGTGTCTTAGATTCTTAAACGAAGACCCATGGGAGAGATTAAGAAAAGTCAGAAAAGTATGCAAACATACTAAACTTCAAATGCTTTTCCGTGGTCAAAATATATTAGGATATCGTCATTATGCAGATGACGTAGTTGAAAAATTTGTTAAATTATCACTTAAAAACGGTATAGATATTATTCGTGTTTTTGATGCTTTAAATGATTTAAGAAATTTAGAATGTGCTGTAAAAGCTTGCAAAAAATATCATGGTGAATGCCAAATTGCCTTAAGCTATACTACTAGCCCTGTTCATACAATTGAATATTATGTGGATTTAGCAAAGAAAGTTGAGGCTTTAGGTGCTGATTCAATTTGCATTAAAGATATGGCAGGTGTTTTATTACCAGAAACTGCATATAAATTAATTAAAGCTATTAAATCTAATACAAAATTACCTGTTGAACTCCACTCTCATTGCACAGGTGGCTTGTGTGAAATGACATATTTGAGAGCTATTGAAGCTGGATGTGATATTGTTGATACAGCTTTGTCTCCATTAAGCGGTGGTACAAGTCAACCTTGTACTGAATCTTTAAATTACGCTTTAGAAGGCACTGAATTTGATCCTAAATTAAATAAAGATATGCTTAATGAAGCCGCTAGTAAATTATCTGTTGTTAAACAAAAGTATTTAGATAACAAGACATTAAACCCAAAAGTTTTAACTTGTAATCCAAATATTTTAAAATACCAAGTTCCAGGCGGAATGCTTTCAAACTTAATTTCTCAACTTAAACAACAAGGCGCTTTAGATAAGTTAGATGATGTTTTAAAAGAAGTTCCAAATGTAAGAAAAGATTTAGGATATCCACCACTTGTTACCCCATTATCACAAATGGTAGGGACTCAAGCAGTTCTCAATGTGATAACAGGTGAACGCTATAAAATGGTGCCTAAAGAAATAAATGATTACTTACATGGTAAATACGGTGCAGCTCCAGCAGAAATCAACGAAGATATTCGCAAAAAAATTATTGGTGATGACCCAGTAATTACTCATAGACCAGCTGATGATTTAGCTCCTGAGTTTGAATCGTTAAAATCTCAATATAAAGGTGTTGCAAAATCTGACGAAGATGTTTTAAGTATTGCATTATTTGGTGATGTTGCTTTGAAATTTATTAAACAAAGAAACGAAGATGCAATCCCAACTGTTATTAAATTAGAGGCTTAATATGATTTTAACTGAAAGCGGTTATTTAGAAGGATTAAACAGAAGCGAATTTTTATCGGCTTTGTGGATTTCTTTAATAGCTATTGTTATCGTTTTTCTAATTTTAGCTCTAATTATTTTTATTAGTAGTTTATTTTCAAAAGGTATTGAGATTACGGATAAGAAAACAAAAATCTTACCTAAAGAGGAAAATAAATTATTAGAAGAAGATGAGGATGCTGTTGTAGCAGCTTTAACTGCAACAATTGAATTTCACAAAGAAACAAACAAAGATGCACGTTTAAAAAGTATCAAAAGAATTGATTAGGAGACAATATGAAAGTTTATAAGATCAAAGTTAATGGAAAAAGTTACTTAGTTGAGCTTGAATCAGTTGATGAGGTTGCTAGTGAAGCAGTAACCCAAGTAAAAGAGACTAAAAAAGAGGAAAAACCTGTATCTAGTGGTGAAGGAAGCGATGTATTAGCCCCAATTCAAGGAACTGTCGTAAATGTAAAAGTTTCTGTTGGCTCTAAAGTTAAAAAAGGGGATTGTGTCGCTATTATTGAAGCTATGAAAATGGAAAACGAAGTACTTTCTCCTATGGATGGCGAGGTTAGTGCTGTCTTAGTATCAAAAGGTCAAGCAGTTTCTAACAAAGAATTATTATTAAAAATTAAATAATTAGGTTTCATTTAATATGTTGTTATCGTCATTTGCGTTAGATCAATTTTTCCTAAATTTTTGGAATAGTACCGGATTAGCAATGTTTGCTAATGATGGATGGAAAAATTTAATTATGATTTTAATTGCTTGTGTTTTGTTATTCCTTGCAATTAAAAAGAAATTCGAACCTTATTTACTTTTGCCAATTGCTTTTGGTATGTTGCTAGTTAATTTACCTGGTGTAGGCAATGAAGTTTTTAGAGAAATAAAAGATGAAGCAGGCCACGTTAGCTACGAAGGTTTGCTTGGATATTTGTATTATGGGGTTAAATTAGGCATTTATCCTTGTTTAATATTCTTATGTATTGGTGCAACTACTGATTTTGGTCCTTTGATTGCTAATAAAAAGACAATGTTACTTGGTGCAGCTGCACAAGTTGGTATATTTATAACCTTTTTAGGAGCTTTAGCTCTTGGATTTAATGGAGCAGAATCGGCAGCTATTGGAATTATTGGAGGAGCAGATGGACCAACTGCAATTTTAGTTACTTCTAAATTAGCGGAGCATTTATTGCCTTCAATCACTATTGCTGCATATTCATACATGGCTTTAGTACCAGTTATTCAACCTCCAATCATGAAGTTATTAACTACAAAAAAAGAAAGATCTATTAAGATGGAACAATTAAGACCTGTTTCAAAAACCGAAAAGATCCTTTTCCCTATTATAGTTACTGTAATTACTGTTCTTTTGGTTCCTTCATGCGCCCCATTAATTGGCTGTTTGATGTTAGGAAATTTAATTAAAGAAAGTGGAGTTGTACCAAAAATTACTGAAACTTTAGCTAATTCTTTGATGTATATTGTAACTATTTTGTTAGGTGTTTGCGTAGGAGCAACAGCTACAGCTGAAAGATTCTTAACTTTGCAAACAATTGAGATATTTGCACTAGGTATTGTTGCATTCTCTTTCGCAACAGGTTGTGGTGTTTTAGCTGGAAAAGTAATGTGTAAAGCAACTGGAGGAAAAGTAAATCCTCTTATTGGTGCCGCCGGAGTTAGTGCGGTTCCAATGGCTGCTAGAGTAGTTCATAAAGTTGGCCAAAAAGAAGACCCATCTAACTTCTTGTTAATGCATGCGATGGGACCAAATGTTGCAGGTGTTATTGGAAGCGCTGTTGTTGCTGGAATATTCTTAATGTTAGCTAATATTGCTTAATTATGAATGAATTCAACATAATAAATTTCGATAAAATTGACTCAACTAATACTTTTTTAAAGAAAAATTACGAAAAATATGGAAATTTAACTCTCTGTTTTGCCTTATCTCAAACTAATGGGCATGGCAGGGAAAATAGGAATTGGTTTTCTAATAAAGGGGAATCAATTCTTTTTTCTTTATTAATTAAAGATAAAGAAATTATCGATAGATTTTATAAATTATCTTTATTATCAGCGAAAATTATTAGAGACTTTCTGTTACAATATACAAATAATATCGAGATAAAATGGCCTAATGATGTATATGTAAATGGAAAGAAAATATGCGGCATCCTTTTAGAATCTGTTTCTACAAAAAGTGGTATTGAATGTCTTGTGCTTGGAATTGGAATTAATATTAATCAGAAGGCTTTAAATAAGGAGATTGAAGATAAAGCAACTTCATTATATAAAGAAACGAATAAAATCTTTGATTTAGAAATATTAAAACAAAATTTAATACATTATTTATCCACTCTCATAGCTGAAAGTAAAACAGATAGTAAGGATTTTTTAACTGATATTAGAAATAATAATTATTTAAAAGGAAAGAAAGTAAGGTTTATCAGAGATAACTGTAATAAGGTAGTCACAGTTGTCGATATTAATGATGACTGTACCTTAAAAGTGTTTGATGGAAGTGATTTTATTAATGTATTTTCTGGCGAAGTAACATTGATATAACCTCAAAAAAAATTTAAAAAACCTTTAAAACTCAACTATTTTTTATTTTTTAATACATCTAATTTTGAGAATAACGATAAAATTTATGTACAAAGTGTTATAAAAATTTTATTATAAAATTTAAATTATGGATTCAATACTTGTTAATAACAATACATACAAAATTATAAAACTTTTAGGAAAAGGAAAGGGTGGATACTCTTATCTTGTAGAAAAAGATGGTGCAAAATTTTGTCTAAAACAAATTCATCACGAACCTTGTGATTATTATCAATTTGGAAATAAACTAGAGTCAGAATTAAGAGATTATAAAACTCTACTAAATATAGGTTTAACAATGCCAAAAATGATTGAAGTAGATAATAGAAAAGAAATAATTATCAAAGAGTTTATTGATGGACCAACGATAAAAGAATTAATCGATGACTGCAAGCTCACTGATTCTATGATTGAGAAAGTTGTTCATATGTCTAAAATATGTGAAAAACATAATCTGAATATTGATTATTACCCAACAAATTTTATCTTATACAATGATTTGTTATATTATATTGATTATGAATGCAATGTTTATGATTCAAAATGGAATTTTGAAAATCGGGGTAGAAAATATTGGATTAAGAAAGAGGAGATTTAATTAATATGCCACTAGTAGAAATTAAACTTAATAAGAAATTAGAAATTAGCGAAAAAGAAGAACTCAAAGAGGAAATTCAAAAAGATATTAACCTAATTAATAAAACACCAAATTGGCTCATGATAAACATTATTGATTCAGTTGATCTAAACTTTAATTCATCAAATGATCCAGCTTGCATGATTGAAGTGAAAACGTATGGGAAAGTAATCTATAACAATGCAAATAGATTTTCATCTGCTTTAACAAAATATATCTCTGCAAAATTTGATATAGATCAAGAAAGAATTTATGTAGCGTATTTTGATACAGATACATGGAGTTATGCTGGAGAAAACTTTTAATTTAACAAAAAACCTTGCAGAACTCGGTTTATTTTATAAAAAAGATTATTTTGTTAAGCACATTTACACTTATTTTATCTAGTCGTTCTTATATCCATGGTGGCGTTGTAGGCAAGTATACTTTTGATGATGAAAATGCACTAATTTTGGGCGGCAAAAAAGCATTCAGCAAACAGTAAAAAACATATTTATAGATTACATTTCTGGGTGCATTGAAATATTTAAAGGTAATGCATTTTAACTTTATGAAGACAATTTAGATTCTTCAAAAAATTTATGTGCTTATTATAGTGTAAATAATAATGATTTAAATGTTTATTATGTTAAAAATAATACACCGAATAAAGACATTGAAAATTTGAATAAGAAATTATGAAAACAGTAAAAGATAAGTATTTAGTAGTTGACGCAGATCTTGCTGGCTCTCCATTATAAGAAGCAGTTTGCGCTCACTTACGTGCAAAAGGTTGGAAAATTGAAGATTTAGGTGTCGCTGACCCAAATGATAATAACACCGAAAATATGTTTCATCGTGTTGGTTTAAGAGTTGGAAGCAAAATTAGTGAAGGCGAATATGAAAGAGCATTGATATTCTGTGGGACTGGTATGGGAATCCACATTGCTGCTAGCAAATGTCCACATGTTCATGCTGGTGTTGTTGAATCTGTTCCTACAGCATTAAGAGCAATTACTGGTAATGGTGTAAAGGTTCTTGCTATGGGAGCTTTCTATGTTGCGCCACAAATGGGATGTGATATTGCAGATGCATATTTAAACGCTGAATTAGGCAGTGGATATGAATGGTGGCACAATTTTTATGAATTCCATAAAATTGCTATCGATGAACTTGAAGCTTTTAATTATGAAGAGTATAAGAAAAATGGCTTCAAGATGAAACATCTTGGTGACTACGATTTAACTTTAGAAACTAAGCCGGACAATAAATAATTAAGAATACATTTAAAACTTTTCAAGCACTCGTAATTTTAAATTTGGGTGCTTTTTTAAATGCAAATTTAAGTTGTGATTCTAATTATAATTACATAAGTGTAAAAAGGTGCAATTAATGTAGAGAATTTTATTGCTAAAAGGTACGACTAATGAGCAATTTCGATAACAATTTACTTTTAGCCTACTTTTTATTAGCTAATAATATTGCATGTAAAATTAAATTTTATTAAAATCACTAAATATGAGGTCAATTATGAACACAAAGATTTTAGTATTAAGTTTATTAAGCATTCTAACTCTTACTGGTTGTAGTTTTGGAAACACAAATAATTCTAATGGATCAGATGAAACTGGTGACAATAACAACAATAGTGACAACAACAATAATAACAATAATAACGACGATAGTGGCGATACTGATAATAACGATAATAACAATAATAACGACGATGATAATGGTGGGGATAATAAAGAAGAAGATAAGTTTGCAGGTGAAGATACTATTTCTAACTTTACTTTCGAAGATTTCTTTAATCCAACATCGAAAATTGAAATTAGTTTAGATTTTTCAAATGAGTCTTTATATAAACTAGCTCAATATGGAACTTCACGTAATTTCGATAAAGAAGAAATGTACCATCCTTGCAATGTTACTGTAACAGTGAATGGAAAAACTTCTATTTATAAAGAAGTTGGCGCAAGAATGAAAGGAAATACTTCTAGAAATAATGGATTTATTTCTGAGAATGGAATTTTTACTGACAAGGTTAGTTTATGCCATTTTAAGCTTTCGTTTTCTACTTTATTCAATAAAACTTCTAAAAATGATTACTATATAAAAACTTACACAGAAGAAGAAAAAGCTTATCGAGATGATAGAAGATTAGTTGGTTTAAAAAAGATAGACTTAAAATGGAATAGGACGTTCGACAAAAGTTTCACAAAAGAATTATATTCATTACAATCTTTTAGAGATGTTGGAGTTTATTCTCAACATGCAAATTTAATAAATTTAACTATTAATACTGAAGCTGATAGCGTTACACAAAATTATTTAGCTTATGAAGTAGTAGATAAAACAATGATTAAAAGTGTTTTTACTGATAAAGCAGCACAAAAAGGAGACTTGTATAAATGTACTTATTCTAATCAAGGACCTGCAGATTTAGCATCTACAGATAACAATAAATTTGGATTAGAAAGCAATGGATATACTCCATCATATTGTATTAAAACAAATGAAGACACCTCCGATTATTCATCGATTAAGAGATTTATTAGTTTAAGTAGTGTAAGAAATACGAGCGGTGAAGAGTATAAAGAAGTTATTGATAATATCTTAGACATTGACTATTTCCTTCGCTTTGCAGCGATGAGTTGGATAATAGGAAGTCCAGATGATTATAGAAATAATTACAATAACTACTATTTATATTTTAATCCATCAAATAACAAAGCATATTTTATACCTTATGATAATGATAGAGTCCTAGGCATTTTAAACGGATGGGAAATTGATACTTCACATCAAGCGATGGATTCGGATAGACTTGGCGGAACTGCTACAAATGATGGCTGTGGTATGCCAATTGTTAGAAGATTATTAGCTCCAGGATCTACATCTAGACCAATGGTTGAAGAATACTATCAAAAATATTTATCTTATTGCAAAGAGTATGCAACAACATATTTAGACGTTAATAAATTCAAAGACTATACAAATCAATTTTATTATTCATCAAAAGATATATCTGAAGGAAATAATAATATGTCTTTTGAAACATATGCAAACAATAAAAAATCCACTTTTTGAGCAAAAACCTTGCAAAAGTCCACTATTTTTTAAAATTCAACGAAATTATATAAGTAATTTTTTATAATATTTCATATCTTTATCAACTTTAATATTCTTAGCTCTTAAGTTCTTATTAAGGATCTTTTTGATGATAAAAAAAGGAAAAAATTATACTTTATTTCTTCTAAAAATGCTAACGAAGATACTATAAAAATTGATATTGATTAGACTCAATTATCTATTGAAAGGGATGGAGAATTAGTAGTAAAAGAATTAGCTAATAAAAATGTTTTTGAAGGTAGATACATCCTTCATAAAGAAAAAGGCATATTATTTAATTATCAAAGAGAATATTTACTAAAAATCGATGACTACTCATTTAAAGTTGCCGATAAAATCGCTAATTCTTTAAATAATAGTTTTGATGGAAGAAAAGTTTTAATTTCAATTACCTAATTAAAGCTAAACCTGAAGATATCATAATCGGAGATGAAGGAATTGAAGTTCATGTAGAAGAGATTCTTGATTATGGCACAAAAAAATATGCTAAATGCTCATATAAAAATGATTATATCTATGTTCTACTTAATGGAGAAATTAAAGATAAAATACATATTTCATTTAATCAAGAGAATATAGAGATTTTTTAAAAAGAAAAAGAAATTCAGTTAGTATAACTCCTATAAGAAGAGGATGTTTTATGTTGGGTATTCATACTATTTTTATATGTTTTTTATAGTTAAAAAAGAAATGAAATATTTTTGTGATATAATTTTGAATTAGTTAGGATTATGAGTAAAGAATTATATATTACTATTGGATTTATTATTATATTTGTAGCTACAGCATTAGGATCTGGACTTGTTTTTATTTTAAATAGAAAAAGAAATTTAAGCGAAAAACTTAATCAATGCATTTTAGGATTTGCTGGTGGAGTTATGATGTCTGCTAGTTTCTTTTCGCTTTTGCTTCCTGCTTTAGAAAGTGAAGTTACTTATATGCCATCATATGCGATTGCTATTATTTCTGTTTTAATTGGATTTGCCTTTATCTGGGGAATAGATAAATTAGTTCCTCATTTTCATACATCTGATTATTCGGATACTGGATTACCATCTAAAAAGATTAATAAGACCTTTAAAATGTTTTTGGCGGTTACAATTCATAATATTCCAGAAGGATTGGCTGTGGGAATTGCATATGGTGTTGCACTAAATTATGCTCCAGAAAAAGTTGAAGCTGGAATAATGAGCGCTTTAATGCTTGCTGTTGGTCTAGCTATTCAAAATATCCCTGAAGGTTTAGCGGTTTCTTTGCCAATTGAAGCTGAAACTAAATCGACTTGGAAAGCATTTTTATTTGGAACATTATCTGGTGCAGTTGAACCTATTGCAGCTCTTCTTGGGTTAGTCTTAGCAAAGCAAATTGTTTCAATTATGCCTTGGGCTTTATCGTTTGCAGCTGGATGCATGATTTATGTAGTTGTTGAAGAAATGATTCCGGAAAGTAAAGCAGATTCATCAAAATCGCATGGAGTTTGGGCGTTTATAATTGGCTTTTTAATTATGATGACATTAGATATTGCTTTAGGTTAAAAGTGTCTTTTTTGTGAAAAAACCTGTAGAACTCAACTATTTTAAAAAAATATGAAGAAAGTGAATGAAGAAAATAAATATTTTATAGGCAAATGCGTAGATTTTACACACGATGGTCAAGGTGTTGTAAGAATAAATAATAAAGCAACATTTGTCCCTTCTCTTTTAATTGGTGAAGAAGCAGAGATAGAAATTCTATATAGAAAAAAAGATTTTGATGTTGGTAAAATTCATAAATTAATTACTCCAAGTCCTTTTAGAATTAAGCCAAAATGCGGTTGTGCTACAAGTTGTGGAGGGTGTGTGTTTCAAAATTTGGATTATCAAAAAGAACTCGAATACAAAAAAGAAGTAGCGACAAATATTCTAAACAAAATAGGTAAATTTTCCTTTAAAGACATACCAATAACTGGAATGGAAGAACCTTATTATTATAGAAATAAAATTCAAGTTCCTTTTGGAAAAGATAAACAAAACAGACTAGTATATGGATTTTATAAATTTAAAAGCCATGATATCGTTCCTATAACCGAATGTGTTATAGAAGATAAAGTGCACGTGAATATTTTAAAGACTTTAAAAGAATTAATGCTTTCTTTCAAACTTGAGCCTTATGACGAAGATACAGGATATGGATTATTAAGACATTGCTTAATTCGAACTGGAAAAGTCAGTAAAGAAACAATGGTTGTATTAGTACTTACAAATAAAAATTTTAAAGGGAAAAACAACTTTGTAAAGGCTTTTAAGAATAGTTTGCCAGAAGTAAAAACCCTCGTTTTTAACGAAAATCCCCGCAAAACTAATGTTATTTTAGGAAATTTTGAATCTGTCGAGTATGGGCCAGGATTCATTTATGATTTTTTATTAGGAGTTAAATTTAAAATCTCATCTAGATCTTTTTATCAAATAAATCATGATCAATGTGAAGTTTTATATTCAAAAGCTATTTCATTTGCTCAATTATCTATAACAGATACAATTTTAGATGCTTATTGTGGAATTGGAACAATTGGCTTAATTGCTTCAAAATATGTTGACAAGGTTTATGGTGTAGAAATAGTTAAAGAAGCAATAATAGATGCAAAAGAAAACGCTAAAATAAACAATATAAAAAATGTTTTCTTCGAATGTAAAGGTGCTAGCGAATATACGCTAAGCAATAAATTTGATGTTATTTTTGTTGATCCACCTAGAAAAGGATTGGATGAAGCTTTCATAGAAGCTCTTCTTGCGAGTTCTCCTAAGAAAATCGTTTATATTTCATGTAACGTTTCGACTTTAGCACGTGATTTAGTTATTTTAAAAGATAAATATAATGTAGATAAAATCGAATTTGTTGACATGTTTCCTAGAACATATCA
>JAXDXW010000046.1:0-3278 GCA_034087725.1 Candidatus Onthovivens sp.
GTAAAGGAATGGTTGAAACTCCATCTCAAAGCTCCAATCAGAATTATATTAATCTAGGGTTGAAAAATATTGTTTCTAGAGGCAGCCAAATATTATTAAAAGACAAAGACGGTACATCGATTTTTTCTCATACTTCGAAAAAATCTTTCCAATCTGTCGTATTAAGTATGTCTAATTTAATCTTGGGAGAAAAATTTACCATTATTGTAGGCAACGAATCGTTCACTTTTACTATCTCTTCAAAGGCAACAATTTTAGGAAATACAAGTTCTTCGCATCCTGGTAGGCCAGGACCAAGATAGCTTTTTAATGAATATTTACTCTTTTTGGATTATAATAAAAGTAACAAAAAGCTAATAGGAGGAAGATAATGAAATATCAGATTATTGGCAAAAACATATCTGTAACAGAAGGTATTTCTGCTGCAATTCAAAAGAAATTATCCAAAATGGATAAGTATTTTAAAGGCAACGACGATGTCTTGTGTAGAGCAGTCGTTAGATCTTATAAGAACGGGGCAAAGGTTGAAATTACTATCTTCGCTAAAAATGTTACTTTTAGAAGTGAAGTAACAAATGAAGATTTATATGCTGCTGTTGATTTTAGTATCGACAAATTATTAGGACAAATGCGTAAATTTAAGACGCAAATAAATAAAAAGAAGAATTCTAAAACTCATCTTGGTGAAGCTTTAATTTTAGAAGAAGTTGAAGATTTGCCTCAACCATCAAAAGATGAAATTGTTAGAACAAAGACTATTTCGCTTGATCCAATGGATTTAAACGACGCTATTGCTAGACTTGAGGCAATCGGGCATTCATTTTTCTTATATTTAGATGAGGAAGACGAAAAAATATCTGTTGTATATAAAAGAGAAGAAGGCGGATACGGACTTATTCAAGCCGAAAATACATTGAAATAACTAACATTCCAATATAAAATAACTTACGCAAAGGCGTAAGTTTTTTTATGAAAATATTAGTTACAGATTTAGATGGAACTCTTTTTTATCCAAAAGATAAAAAGGCTATGATATGTAAAGAGAATCTTGATTTTGTTCGTAATTTTATAGATAAAGGAAACAAACTTGTCGTTTGTAGTGGGCGATCAATTGATTATTGTAAGAAAGTTGAAAGACGCATAAATCGTCCTATAGGTATGATTTGTTATAACGGGGCTGTTAGTGCGGATGGTGAAGACGAATATGCTTATTTCTGTATAAATAATAAGCAAGCAGAAGAATTAATAGATATTGTCTTTGATGAATATAAAATCCCTGGTGTTTTTATTATGACTGACGACGGCGTTTTTGTTAGGACTAAAACAAAAGTTCAACTGATCAGAAGGTTTTATAAGTTTTGCTATGAATTCGAAAAAATTTATGCAGAAACTTTTCATTTGTCAGTCAACAAATATGATTACGAATTAAAAAAAGGAAATATACATAAGATTATGCTATATTTTGGAGTATCTCCAAAAGCAAAGAAAAAAGCCAGGGAAATCAATAGAGTCCTAAGAGAAAATTATAGTGATTTGGAATTTTCTTGGTCAAACAATGTGATCGAGATCACTAATGTAGAATGCTCCAAGGGCAACGCAATAAAACAATTTATAAAGCATTCTGCGATTGATAGAAATAATGTATATGTTGTTGGAGACAGCGGAAATGATATATCAATGTTTAAAGCATTTCATGAAAATAGTTTTTGCTTGTCACACGGACATAAAGCTGTTAAGAAATACGCTTCTCACGAAATTGACAAATTTATAGATCTTGAAAAGTACTTATTTTGATAAAAACCCTGCAAAACTCATATATTTTTGTAGTTTTCTACAAAAATTTAACTTAAATATTTGTCTTTAAAAATCTTTATAAGCATTAAAAATTATGAATTGATAAAAATAAAAGCTATATAAAATTGAAAATTTTATAAAAAATAGTAAAATATACAAAGTATAAGCGAGGTATAGGAATGGAAGTAATTGATCGTGTTATTGTGTCACTTATTTATTATAACGCATGTGTTAGAGACACACTTGAATATTGTCTCCCAAAAGAAAGCTTTGATGTAAATGTTTATGAACATAAGAAAAATGTTTTAACAAACGACTTAAAGATTCAAAGTCCATTGAAAGTTTTCTTAGATAAGCAAGAAGAAAAAGGTAAAGAAACAATTGCTAAACTTGAAGAGTTTATTGAAGATTTTTATAGCGAAAACTCAACTGTTATTAAAAACGCACCTGATGGTTTGAGAGTAGATCACGCTCAAAATGTTAAGATTTTAAAGGATGTTGTACCACTACATGAAAATCTTAATTCTATCGTAAGAATGCATGTTGATTTTGCTAATAAAAATAATATTAAGGATGATGTTGTTGATAAATTAGTAGTTCAAGATGAAAGATTTTATAGAGCTGTTGCAATGTTGACTTTGAGCCGCGAATTATTCAGCTTGTTTGAAGAATACAATAAGGCTAGAAGAGAAGCTAACGGAGAAAAAACTCCACAATCTAACTTTATTGAATCTGACTTAAATGAGATGGTTAAACTATTTATGATAGTTAAACAAAATGCAACATGTAATGATCGTTTATATACTGATGCTTCTGATGCTTTATTGTTTGCTATAGAAATGATGAACGGAAGAAGACAAGTACCTGAAGGTAAGAATTTTGGTGATGTTTTCCAAGATGCAAATCAAAAAATAGGTCAATTTGTCGCTGATAGCGAAGCAAAATGGAAAGAATTATACACACCTGCTATTAATGCTTTAATAGAAGATACTAAAGCCCAAACAACAGCAGGCGGCGAAGATGTTAAAAAGGCATAATTAAATGGCTAAGCAAGATAAAAAGAATAATATTTTAATTTTTAAGACATTTTCAATAAAACAATTTATTTGGTTTATTTTAGGAATTATTGTATTTGGTACAGGAGTAGGCTTATTAATTACTTACTATGTTGGAGAAGCGTTACCAACAAGAAGCCCATCTTATAATTCTTTTTTAAATGCACTTAATGCATTTAATTCTTTTACACATACTTCGTTTGGTTTTATTGGATGGGGCATTATTTTATTGTTATTAGGGGCAATAATAATTGCTGTTGTTCTTTCTTTATCAAGTAAAGTTGAAGATAAGGAAAGAGAAAGACAAGCAAGAAAAGAATTACGTCTTCAAGCTTTAAGAGCAGAAAACAAGCAAGATAATTTGATTGAAGATGTAATATCAACTCTCTCAGAAGATAAATAAAAAACTATTAATTACTAAACGCCTAT
>JAXDXW010000047.1:0-29610 GCA_034087725.1 Candidatus Onthovivens sp.
AAATATGAATTTTCTAAATCTATATTAAAATCTTTTTGAGCTTGCAAAACTAAACCCGGTTTAGGCTTTCTACAAGAACAATCGATTTTATATTCAACTCTTTCGCCTTCAAAGCCTTTATCAGGATGATGTGGACAATAAAAAATTTTGTTTATGTAAGCTCCATCTTGTCCCAATAAGGTTTCCATTTTATTATGAATTTCCTCTAATTCTTCAACTGTTGCTTCACCTCGAGCAATAACAGGTTGATTAGTAATTACAATACACAAATATTCGCTACGATTTATTTTTCTAATAGCTTCGCTAACTCCAGGTAAAAGTTCAAAATCATCCAAATTTGAAATAAATCCTTTATATTTGTTAATCGTGCCATCGCGATCTAAAAATATAGCTTTTTGCTTATTTACGAAACATTTTTTATCAATTAACTTATTTTCGATATCATTTTGAGCTTGATAATAACGCTCAGGAGTTCCCATATCTAAAATATATTCAGAAGAATCATAAATATACAATTGTTTTTCTTCGATTAATGGCTTCAAAACATCGCGATCTAAATCTAATTTTTTAACTTCGTTAAATCTAGATAGTAACTTAGGTGAAATCATATGAAAGCCTGCATTTACTCGATTTTTATAATATGTTCTCTCTTCTTCTTTTGTATACCATTTAAGAACAAGTCCCTTATCATCGGATACAATTATTCCACTATCGTATGGATGTGAATTAGGATGAGTTAAAATGGTGACTAAACAGTTATTATTTTTATGTGTTTCATAAAAACGATTAATATCAATATTAAATAATGTATCCCCGTTTAATAATAAAAAATCTTCATTAATGCAATTTTTCAAATAAAATAGACTCCCCGCCGTTCCAAGTGGAGTAGTTTCTTCGATATACTCAATATTAACTCCAAAAGATTCTCCACTCTTAAAATAATCAACAATTTGTTCCTTTAAATGACCAACAACTAATATAAAATCTTTTATTCCTTGATTTTTTAAGGTCTCAATTTGATATTGCAAAATTGGCTTATTAAAAATTTTTATCATTGGTTTTGGCACTAAACTATTAATTGAAGCTATTCTAGTGCCTTTTCCACCAGCCATTATTACAGCAATCATAAATTTCCTTTTTTAATGTAAACTTCTGGCTCGTTATAAATTATTTGAGCGCCTTTGTCTTCGAATTTAAAAGGGACCTCCATTAAAGAGGAAAGAGCTTTCCTAATATTTTCTTTATCTTCATCTTTTACATAAAATAATAGAAAACCTCCACCACCAGCGCCTAAAAGTTTTCCTCCTAAGGCTCCAGCTTCAATGCCTTTGTTATATAATTCGTCGATACTCCCCGTTGTTATGTTATTTCCCGTCTGCCTTTTTAATTGCCATGTTTCATGAAGTAATCTGCCAAAATCATCAATATCTTTAGAATCGTCTTCTAAAATGACTTGTGCTTTTTCAACTAATTCACGCATTTTACGAAGTTGAATTTTCTTTTCAGACAATGTCTGTTTTGTAGATTTTTGAATTTCAGCGCTAAAGCGAGTAAATCCAGTAAAAAATAAAAGTAAATTGTTATTTAAATGTTCTTTTCTTTCTTTACTTATTTTAATTGGAGTAATTGTAAAAGAATTGTTTTCAAAAACAATCTTATTTAATCCACCATATGAAGCAGCAATTTGATCTTGCCATCCTCCAGCTTCATTGCACATTTCTCTTTCTACATGAATTGCATCTTTTGCAAGTAACTCCTTACTCGCGTCTTTACCTTTAAGCGCATAAAAAGCATTTAATAAGCCAACTGCAAAAGTTGAAGATGTTCCTAGCCCACTTCTTGCAGGTAAATCTGCATCATAAGCAATATGCAACTCATGCATATCTAATAACTTCATAGAGTTGCGAACCATTGGATGAACAATATCATCCACATGTTCTACTCTCTCTGTTTTTGAATAAATTACTTCGTTTGAATACTCAAAGAAACGAGGTAAGTGTCTAACAGTAACATAAACATATTTATCAAAAGTTGTTGAAATGACCGCTCCGCCCTCTTCATTAAAGTATTCAGGCATATCGGTTCCTCCTCCAAAGAAGGACATTCTAAAAGGTGTTTTAGTAATTATCATAAATTCATTTTACAACATCCCACTTTTATAATCTATTTAAAAAGCTCTATAAGTAAACTTATAGAGACTTATTTGACTTTAGCAACAATTTAATCTCTTTTTTGTTTTATCAATTTGTATATTTAATTTATTCTTCTTATTTGAATTCGTTCTTCAGAAGACTATAATACCAAGGTTGGGGGCATAAAATGATTAGTTTATTATCGAGCGTACCAGTTGTTAATAACTATGAACCTTATACATTGTTATTACCAATTGCATTAATTTTAATTCTTTCAAAAATATTAGCTATACTATGTAAAAAAATAGGTATTCCACAAGTTATTGGTTACTTAGTAAGCGGCCTTTTGCTAGGTTTAATTATGTTAATACCTGGTCAAACAATTTTTACTTATGAAACTGCATCGGGTACAGGCGGAACACTTGGTGGCATTGATGATTTAGCAAAAATTGGTGTTGTTATCATTATGTTTAGCGCCGGAATGGAAACTGATGTTAAAAAAATAAAACAATCCGGTATCTCGAGTCTAATTATAACGCTCTTAGGAGTTATTGTTCCTTTTGGCTTAGGTACTGGTGTTGCATATATATTTTTCCCAAACAATTCGGTTTGGTCTAACTTATTTTATGGAGTTATTTTAAGTGCTACTAGTGTCTCAATAACAGTAGCCGTTTTAAAAGAACTTAATAGATTAGACACGAAAGTTGGTAGCGCTATAGTTAGTGCTGCAATATTAGATGATATAATCGGTATTATTTTAATGTCTTTAATTATAGGACTCGGTAAAGGGGGCGCTGAGTCAAGTTCAACTTTACCATTTGGTTTAACAACAAATAATGCTGGTTTAGATGTTTTTTGCTTAATTTTATTCATGATTGCCTTCTTTATATTTGCTATAGGTTTTGGCTTTATCTTGAAAATCTTTTTTAAATGGTTGGATGAAAAATGGTCAAATCACCGTAGAATTCCTATCTTTGCTTTATCTATTTGCTTTTTATATTCATATATAGCTGAAAAAGTCTTTGGAGTAGCAGATATTACTGGAGCTTATATTGCTGGCGTCATGATTGGAACAAGCTCAAAAGAAGCAAGAGAATATATTGACAAAGGTGCTGAACATGAAACAAATTATTTGTTTGGACCAATATTCTTTGCAAATATAGGACTTATGATGTACAAAGGTAATTTGAATTTAACTGACCCAAGTATAATCTCTTTTGGAATTCTTTTCATAATTGCTGGTATTGCTGGAAAAATAATAGGAGCTGGTGGCGGGGCTCTTTTAACGAATTTTAAATTTAGAGATAGTTTAAAAATTGGTATTGGAATGATGGCTCGAGCAGAAGTTGTCATTGTTTGTACTAGCAAAGGAGTATCCGTCGGATTAATCGATCCTTCAATTATGCCTTTTGTTTTAATAATGATAATATTGACTAGTTTCTTAACTCCTATATTACTTAAACTTTTATATAAAAATGAAATAAACAACACGCAAATTGATACGCTAAAATAAAGTAAAATAAAAAAACCCTGTATTTAAGTCTATTAGAAAAATAACTAAGATCTGCAGGGTTTTTAAAAATTTTAAAGGCTTTTATGTTCTTTTTTATATTGTGCCAATTCAATTAAAAATCTTTTTAAAGCATTTTCCCAAGGTGGTAATCTTAAAAACCCGCCATTATCTAATGAGTCTTTTGACAAGCGTGAATTATGAGGTCTAACAGCTTGGTTCGGGACTGCTTTTCGATATTCTTCAGTAGAGACTGGAATAACATCAATACCTACTCTTAATAATCTAAATATTTCTTTAGCAAATTCATACCAAGAACAATATCCTTCGTTAGTTGCGTGATAAACTCCATATTGCTTGGTTGGGATCATAGCAACAATCAATCTTGCTAAATCATAGGTATATGTAGGAGATCCAATTTGATCATCAACAACATTAACATGCGTAGACTTAGAAGCAATTTTTAACATAGTTTTAACAAAATTGTTTCCGTTAACACCAAATGCCCAAGAAATTCTCACAATAAAATATTTTTTCAAAATTTGTTTAACAACTTCTTCGCCTTGAGATTTAGTTCTTCCATAAACAGAAAGAGGATTTTTTGGAGAATCTATTTCATAAGGTTCTTCGCCCTTGCCATCAAAAACATATTCAGTTGATATATAAATCATTTTAGCGTCAACATTCTTACAAGCAATTGCGATATTCCTAGTTCCTTCAACATTCACAAGTTCGCACTTTTCAGGTTCTAACTCCGCCTTATCTACGGCAGTAAAAGCGGCACAATGAACAACAGCAGCAGGTCTTCTCTTTTCGATAAATTCAATAGTTGCTTCTTTGTCAGTCAAATCTAAATCTTGGATATCAATACCTAAAACATTAGTAAAATTAGCTTCTTTAAGCCTTTTGCAAACATCATAACCTAGCTGTCCATTTGCTCCAGTTACAATTATAAGTCTATCTGTAAACATTAAAAATCCACCTCTATTTCTTTTAATGAAGGATGTTTTTTATCTTTTTCAGATAAAACAATCTCGCAATCAATTTTAGGCCAATCAATGTTAATTGTTTCATCGTTAAACATGATACCGCCTTCATCCTCTGGATGATAAAAATCATCACATTTATATGCAAAAGTTGCTTTCTCACTTAAAACTAAGAAACCGTGAGCAAAACCTTTTGGTATCATAAACATTTTTTTATTCTCAGCAGATAATAAAACACCTACATATTTGCCGAATGTTGGACTATCTTTTCTCAAATCGACAGCTACATCATATACTTCACCCTCGATAACTCTAACAAGTTTTGCTTGTGGATGTTTCTTTTGAAAATGAAGCCCTCTTAAAACGCCTTTAAAGGAACGAGATTGATTATCTTGAACAAAATTGTAAATTAATCCGTTATTCTCAAATTCTTTTTGATTATAACTCTCATAAAAATAACCTCTAGAATCTCCAAACACTTTTGGCTCAATAATAAATACACCCTCAATATCAGTCTTATTAAAAGTCATAAAAATCTCCAAATTAATATAAAAGTTTGTTGTTAGCTACATTAAATAAATGCTTACCATAGTTTGTTTTACTATATATTTCTGCTTGTGATAAAAGCTCTTCTTTAGTAATCCGCTTATTAATGTAGGCGATTTCTTCAGGACAGCATATTTTAATTCCTTGATGCTCTTCGACAATTTTTACATAATTTGCTGCATCAATTAAACTGTCGTGTGTGCCTGTATCTAACCAAGAATAGCCTCTTCCTAAAGTAGTAACATGTAATCTATCTTCTGCTAAATATAGATTGTTTAATGATGTAATTTCTAATTCGCCACGTTTTGATGGCTTGATTTGTTTAGCGTATTGAGAAACACCTTTTGGATAAAAATATAATCCTGTAACGCAGAAATTTGATTTTGGATTCTCTGGCTTCTCTTCGATTGAAATAGCTTTCTTATTTTCATCAAACTCAACAATGCCAAATCTTTTTGGATCATTAACATAATATGCAAAGATTGTAGCTTCACCATTTTGTGCACGAATCACGCTATTTAAAAGATGATTTTTAAGTCCGGCGCCATAGAAGATATTATCACCTAAAATCATTGCACATGGTTCATTTCCAATAAATTCTTCTCCAATTATAAAAGCTTGTGCTAAACCATCAGGAGAAGGTTGCACTGCATAACTTAAATTAATTCCAAATTTTGAGCCATTACCTAACAATTGTTGAAAACGAGGAGTGTCTTCAGGAGTTGAAATAATTAAAATATCTTTAATTCCTGCTAGCATTAATGTTGATAAAGGATAGTAAATCATTGGTTTATCATATATTGGAAGCAGCTGTTTTGAAGTAACTAAAGTTAATGGGTATAATCTTGTTCCACTTCCACCTGCTAATATAATACCTTTCATAAAAAACACCCCCTAGTAAATCAATAAATCTTTAAAGAAAATACATCTATATGGATACACTTTTCCGACTATTGCTGTTCCTAATGATATAGCAATCATTAATAATCCAGCACCAAATTGATAGGTAATTTTTGTTTTACCTTCGAATTTATTCAATAAGAATGGGAAAATGAATAATTCTACCCCATAAATCATTGTTCTTGCTCTATCAGCTAGCATTAAATTTCCTGCTAGTATAGAAATCATCGTAAAAGTCCAATTTGCTATCAAATAAACAAAAATAAGCTTATATTGATATTCCTCTCTATCTAAGAATTTTAACATAAATAATATCGTTGTAAACATTGCTACGATGTACATAAAGAAGCAACCAAGTTCAGTCCATAACATTGTAGTGTTGCCATCTGGGTAGAAGTAACCAGCGTATTTTTTAAAGAATGGTATGTATTGAATTGTATATTTCAAAATAAAGAACAAAATAGGTGCGATTGCTAAAATACATAAACAAACAATTATGGTTGTTCTCATAGAAATTTTTTTGTCTAATTTCCTAAAAAGAATATAAATTAAAATTATCGCTACATTTATAATTTCCGCATAATGGAACAAGCAACTAGTAAAAGCTAATCCCAAAGAAATAACTATTGAGTACCATTTTGGATAATAGTTAATCAAAATCGCTAAGGCAAACATTCCTAGAGCAATTCCTGGACTTTGTCTTACTTGATTCATAGTTGATAAAAATAACGCATAGCACATGAATATAAACATTCTTGGCATGAAATTATTATCTTTATTAATAAAAATAGCTAATATGAAGAACAAATTAGTAATTATTGAATAAATTACAAAATACATTTGATTAGAAAATCCAAATTTAATAACGAATTTTGCAACAAATAAAGGTATTGGCTCTTTAATAGTTGTTGCTACACCATCTCGGATGTTATTTAACTCAGTGTTATCACTAAAAATGTAGTCATATCCAATATTAAATCTACATGCACTTACTAAAGTAATGCATATAAAAATTAAACTAACAAGTCCAATAAAAAACCAAAAATATTTTTTAGAATTAGACTCCTTGTATTTATTTTTAAACATTTGAGCATAATATGTTCCGACAAAAGAAATTAAATACAAGGGGATATAAACTAACATAATTTTTTACCTTTAAAAATAATACTATTTTTAAGGTTTTTTTTCAATTTTGCATGGGTTTTACAAAAATAAAAATCATAGAATACATTCTATATAAAATTATTTTCAGAATAAAAACTCTATTTTTTTTGAAAAAACCCTGCAAAACTTAATTATTTTTTCAGATTTTAATATATTAATAAATCTTTGTTAAATATTGTTCTATATGGATACATCTTACCGACAAACAAGGTTCCTAGATTCATAATAATCATCAATAACGGTATAGCGTATTTAAAAGAAAACTTCTTCCTTTTTTCCATATAAGAAACCATATAAGGAAACACAAATAGCTCTAGGCCATACAACATAGTTCTAGTCCTATCAGCTAGCATTAAATTGTTATAGACTAGTGATCCAAACATACAAACCAAGGAAGCTGCTATGTATACAAAAACTAATTTAGAGAAATAATCAGAATTAGATGTCATATTATCTATAAAATAAATTAAGTAAATTAAAGGAATAATAAAGATATATAGTGATCCGAAGAATCTTATATAATCCAAAGCGCTATTATCGTTGCTAGAAATATAACCTGCATATTTATATAAAAGCTTAGTATGCAAAAGTATATTTCTAACAATTTCAAGCAACATAGGAGCAAAAACAACACAGCCTATACAAATGTATATCAAATATTTCATTTTTATGTGTTTATTAAAGTTCCTAAAAACATAAATAAATAATAAAAATAAAAGATTTACAACTTCACTGTAATGAGAAAGAAATGAAACAGAGGCAATTAAGAAAGATAAAACACCATACCAAAATCCTCGATAGTTTAATGCAATTGATACAGCTAACATCCCTAATGCTATTCCAAAATGTTGTCTCACTTGATTCATCGATGATATATATAATGCATAGAACAAATAAACAAACATTCGTATAATAAAACGATTATCCCTACATATAAAAATAGCAATTAGGAAAGCAGCATTAGTAAATAAAGCATAAAACACAAAAAAGAAATGAATATCCATATTTGTTGCTTTAATCCACTCCATCAGCATTATATTTAAAGGTTCTTTTCTGTATGGCTCAAAACCTGACCCAATATAAAATCGAATTAACCTCTCTTCGCTCAAATAGTCATACCCAATACCGTATCTAAAGCATGAAAAAGCAGTAAGCAGTAAATATATGCCAACAACGCACAAAATAAAAATAGCCAAGTTCTTCTTGCTCTTAGTTGTGCTATACTGTTTTTTCTTATTTTCTGCAACCCACGTTAAAACAAATGAACATAGGTACATTGCAACATAAATTAACATTTAACTTTTTAAAATTCCTATATGATAGTAAGATTCATGATTTGTAATTTTAAATCCTTCTTTTTCTACAAACTCTTCAAAGGATGCATTTGTAGTATCAACGCCTTCTGCCATTGACTTAGATAAAACTGTCTTAATGGTCAAGAATAAAATTTCAATATCTAAAACAATAGTATAATTCGATATATAATACAAGTCATAACGAAGTTTATCGTCGTATGTTGTGTGATAAGTTGTCTTAACCTGCTGCAAACCTGTCACCCCTGCTTTTACATTGTATCTATAAATGTATTGATCATTTTCCTGAATAAATTTTGATACGAATTCTGGTCTTTCAGGGCGAGGACCAACCAATGACATATCGCCTTTTAAAACGTTTAGTACTTGAGGAATTTCGTCAATTCTTGTAGCACGAATAAATTTTCCAAATTTTGTAACACGAGAATCGTTTGCAGTTGCAAGTTGCGCACCGTTTTTTTCAGCGTCAACTCGCATGCTTCTAAATTTCAATATATTGAATTCTTTCATTCCTTTTGTAAGTCTGACTTGTTTGTAAAATACAGGTCCACCATCTTGTGCTTTAATAATTATTGGGACAAAGAGCCATACAGGCAAACTTACTAAAAGTATTAGTAGAGAACATAAAATATCAATTGTCCTTTTTAATATTCTTTCAACAAATTCGATTTTTAATGGTTTTTGTTCATAACTTAAAACATCATTTATACTCTTAACGTTATTTCCTAAAAGAACAATATCGAAATAAGTTGTGCATAAGTAAACTTCTTTGTCGATTGTTGAATTAAAGTATGAAAGGAATTTCTGCTTATTTTTAAAAGTTAAAGTATTCAACAAAATAATAGTGTTGCATCTTTTAATCTTTTCATACAACTTTTCTTCGTCTAAATTTTCTTCAAAAAATAAATACTTTACACGATATTGTTTTTTATTTTCTCTCATTAGCTTTCTTGCTAAAGTAATTGTGTCTTCTTTTGGACCAATAAGCAAGCAAACCTTTTTGTTTAACTTATTTAAAATATGGATGATAACACGTGTTAAAAATAAAAATAAATCATAAAACCCGGCAATAAATGAGGAAAAAGCTAAATACGTTTTATAATAATATCCATTGATAAAATATAGACACATTATTGCAAAAACTAAACCAAATGAAAAAAGTGTCGATAAAATAGTTGATTTAATTAATCCGTTATATAAAGACGAATTCTTTAATCCAAGCTCAACAGATGACAATGAGAAGGTAATTAAAAACCAAGCAGGAATTATTGGTACAAAAACTTCAGCGCTTAAAGGGTTAACTTCCGTTAAAATAAATGAAGAAATGCTCAATCCTAAAGGAAGGCATGTAAAAGAAAGATAAATAATAAGAATTTTTTCAATTGATTCTAATTTACGCTTAATGCTGATTGTACCAGACTTATTAATTTTCTTGATCATCTGGAATATTTCCTTTCTTTCTATAAATAAAATAGAAACTAACAGTAAAAATAGCAATTATTGAAACTATAACAGCTACAATTACGAGTGTTGGATAAACTAATCTAGTAGAGCCTAAATTAATTTTTATTTCGCCAAAGAAAGATTTGTCAAAATCATTTTTAATAATAAAACGACGGTATAAGCGAAGGAAATGGTAATCAGAAGCCAAAACATTTCTACATTTGACGTTTAAAGTATTATTGTATTCGTACTCTAAATCATTATAAACCTCATCTAATGAATAGAAATTTTCTAAATTGTTAGTTGCATAGTCAAGAAAATCGTAGAAATACATTATCTTACTAGCATCCGAAGCTTCGTCAACGCCACCGTTATATTTAGGATTTAAAGTAAATTTAATATCAAAACCATAATGTAAATCAAAATCCTTAACATATATATAGACTCTTTGCAATCCAAGCCTATTGCTAAGTGGAGAAACTCTGATATCTAAGGAAGAATTATCTAAAACTAATTCTTTGCTCAAATCTTTGACGATGAAAAATTCAGGATTTTCTAACATTAGATTTGAAAAATGAGGTTTATTAAATAGGTAATAGTATTGGCTTAAAAAACTAGTATTAATTTTTAAAAAATAATTAGAAGATACAATTGACACTTTAAGTGTTTTAAATACACATGTATTTTTAACGCCTATTTGTATTTCAGCCATTGTGGCTTCACCCTTAGGAACGATATCTAATCGTAACATTGGGTATTCAAAACTATCATCTTTTTTTATTTCACAATAAACAAAATTTCCTAAATCTTCATTATTTAAAATTTGAATAATTGAGGTATCAAACTCATTTGTTTTATTTCCAATATATATTGATTTTTTTGTAAAAGAGGGGACTTCTGCAGGGTTTTCATCCGAAAAATCCACTAATTCGTCATTTTCGTCCAGTGTATAAAAATTAATAAATCTAGTAGAATCTACTACCGATATATCATAAATAGTTTGAAAAACTGTATGTTTTATTTGATTACTATCTTTGATTGTGTAAGAACATAAAACTTTTGCGTTTCCCGTATTTTGTGTTGTTTGCAAAGATATGCCATATTCAGGAACAATAATTGCAGGAGCTTTTAATACAGTCAAACAATTATTCTCGTTTTCAATAAGTTCAAAAGAGATTTCCTCTTGTTTAATACCACTAATATCAGCTCCATCAATTAGCTTAATTTCAAATCTATATGGATTCTTAACATCAATAGTATTAATAGCAATTATTTTTTCACCTGAGAAATTATAATAAGAGTCCAAAACATAAATATCAGTTGTACCTACAATTTTTGCTGAATCTTCAATCTGCAAGGCTGTATAACCTTTCTTTAAGCCTTTCAAAGTAAAAAATATTGTATGTTCTTCTTCGTTATATGTACTTTCAACTAAAGAACATATCGAATCATTACTAAAAGAAAAAGTAAAATTACTAGGATTATTGCCACTATAAAAAACAGAACCATCAATTTCTCCATATACAATATCTCTTCCTTGCTCGATTATTGCGTTTGAAGAAATGAAATATTCGTTTTGACTAAATGAAAAAACTGATTTTGATAAATCATTAGAATAAGAAGGTTCTTTGCTAATTAAATGACTATTTTCTTCATTGTTATTTGAAGAAAATACATAACTAAATGTGCCTAAAATCAAAAAGATAGGCAAAAAACTTTTTAAATTCGATTTCATATTTCTAGAATGTAACTATTATACCACCCTCTAAAGAGTAAAACGAGCATAAACCACGATTATCTAAAATTCTTACTTCCTTAAATTGATAATCTTGTTCAATTAATTCTTTAATTAATTTAGCAAATTCTAAATTTTTTGTATGACAAATTACACAAATTTTATTCTTTGTTTCAGCGCACATTTTTCCTATATTGTGTACTAAACGATGGCTTACACCTCTTAAAGTTCTAATTTGTTCTTTGACTTTAATCTCACCATCATCCGCGTAGCAAAGAGGTTTAATCGATATTTTTGAAGCAATAAAAGCAATAACCTTATTGATCCTCCCGTTTCTTACCAAATTATCAAATTTGTCTAAAACAAACAGTAAATTTATTTCATCTCTAGCTTTCGTAATTTCTTGGACAATTTCTTCGTATTCTTTTCCTTCCTTTATTAATGAAAAAAGTTTCTCAACAAGCAAAATTAATGAACCAGCTGTACCTTTGCTATCTAATACAAAGACCTTATTAGGATCTTTTGCCATATTTCTTGCAACACACGCACTATTAAAAGAGCCGCTTAATTTTGATGTAATTGTAACTATAAAATTATATTCAGCCTCATCAAGTTCATTTAGATACGCTTGAGGTGAAGGACATGACGTTTTACAATCTGTACATTTATTCAAATTATCTAACATTTCGTTTACGTTTATATCGTCATTATCGACATAGTCTTTACCGTCAATTCTTAAGGTAAGAGGAACAACACTAAAGCCTATTTCTTTATCTTGATACGAAGTACTAACTAAATTACTACTACTATCAACAATAATTTTAAATTTCATACTCATTCCCTCCTTTTAATATGTTATCACATTTAAAAAATATTTCTATATAATTATTTAGTTTTAAAAACTAGATATATTAGTTTACCTTAACTTTTGTCTTTTATGTCATAAATTTGTATAATATGGAAATGTTGGGGATAGGGAATTATGAAAGAAATTTTATTAAGCGAAAATCAACTTATCGAGATTATTAATAATCTAGCGAATAAATTAAATGAATACTATAAAGACACTAGTAAACCAGTAATATTAGTTTCCGTTTTAAAGGGTGCTTCAATATTTACTAATGATTTGATGAAGCGTTTAAACTTCCCTCTTTATATTGATTATATTCAAGCTTCAAGTTATGAAGGAACCTCCACAACAGGACATATAATTATGAAAAAAGATCTTTCTTTAGATATAACTGGCCGTAAAGTATTAATTGTTGAGGATATAATTGACACTGGTCTAACTCTAGATTATTTAACTAAGTATTTTAAAGAAAAATATAATCCTATAGACATTAAAGTGTGTTGCTTAATAGACAAACAAGCAGTTAGAACAGTGGATTTTAAACCTGACTATGCTGGATATATACTTAAAGAAAACAAATTTTTAATTGGCTATGGCCTTGATTATAACGAACTATTGAGAAATATTCCCTATATTTTCGTCCCTGATGAAGAGGATTTAAAGAAGTTTGATGAAATCAACTCAAAATAAGGTTGATTTAACTCTTAACTTAATAGTATAATATTTTTTGCGATTTAAGGAGGTAGAACGAAATGTCAAGAGTTTGTCCAGTAACAGGTAAAAAACCTATTAGCGGTAATAAAAGATCACACAGTTTACGTGCAACTCGTAGAAGATGGGATATCAATTTGCAAACTTATAAAATTGAAATTGATGGAAAGCCAGTAAAAGTCAGAATGACAGCTAGAGCTTATAGAACCCTCAATAAATCCTTAAGCAAGTAAATAATAAAATAAGTCTCGTAAGAGACTTTTTTATTTATAGGACAATAATCAATATAATAGGGATATAACTTAAAATAAGATTCAAGAAAGTACCCCGCTCAACACATGCAAGATAATTAAATTTTGGCCTAGCAAATGTATCTGCATCAATTCTTACCTTTTTAACCCAGTCTTTATATTTAGGATTTAAGATAAGAACAAATTCAAATATTAATTGTAAAATTGAAAATACTATTAATATATAAGATAAAAACTCATTTGATTGATTTAAATAACTTCCATCAATCTTAGTAAAGTAGAAAAACTCTAATAAAATAATTAATATTTCAACAGCTGCAAACGAGACTGCACAAATAACATGTCCTTTAAAATTAGATAATTTAGTAAAAAGTAACAGTGAGAAAATAGCAATTCCTACAGTCACAGCAACTAGTAAAATATAACTAGAAGCAAACTGATAGTTTATAGAGAAGCCAACAAAAGGACAAATCAATGTTATCAAAGTTAGAGCCATTAATCCTAGATTTAAATATTTATCTTTTGAATTCCTTCTAAATGCATTAATCTCAAAAGGAAAATAAGATAAGAAACTATATTTAGTAGAACCAGTTTTTGAAAAAGAAATAAACCAATATCCTAAAGTTATACTAATCATAATAAGTGCTATAACAAAAGAAACAATTATAAAATAGCTCATCGAGATTCCTCCAGCATATTAAAAGCGGCCTTAATAGAATTTTGCTTAAAAAGGAAACTTCCTACAACAGCAATATCTACTCCAGCTTTTTTGACAAGTTTAATTGTCTCCGAATTGATTCCTCCATCAACTTCAATTTTATAATTAAGTCCTTCTTTTTCTCTAAAACCCTGCAAAACCTTAATATTTTTTAAGATTTCTGGTTTAAATGCCTGCCCACCAAAACCTGGTTCAACTGACATAACTAAAATTAAATCAATCTCTTTTAAAATAGCGAAAAGTACTTCAACACCAGTTGATGGTTTAATCGATACACCTACCTTTAATCCTTTAAACTTTATGTATGAGATAGCTTTCTTTAAATCTTCAATACTTTTAAATACTTCATAATGAACAGTAATATAATCAGCTCCAGCCTCTAAAAAGGAATCAACAAATTTTAATGGCTCTTCAACCATTAAATGCACATCATTAATCATTTTATGTTCAAGATTTATCGTTTTTAAAATTTGAGGCCCAAATGATAAATTATTTACAAAATGACCATCCATTACGTCAAAATGTAAATACTTTGCTCCATTCTCAACTAATTCATCAATAATTCTATCTAAATTTCCAAAAGGAGCATTTAAAATTGAAGGGGCTATTTCTATCTTACTCATACTCTTATATTAGCACTAATTTGTTGATAAGCCAAAAATTCTAGCAAATATATTTCTTCCTTGCCTCATTGCTTTTTTATTTTTATATAAAGTTAATATATCTTCTCTCATATCGCTAACTTTTTTATATCTCTTAAGTAAATTTTTATCCGTTGCTTTAAAAATAATTGTTTCAATATCTTTTGGAAGACTAGGGAAAGAATTAAGTGGGGATGGTATCGTTTCTTTAACTTGACGTAAAGCTATTTCACTAGGTTTTCCTCCATCAAATGGTACTTTTCCTGTGACTAATTCATAAAATAATATTCCAGCAGAGTAAATATCACTTTGAAAACTTGCTTTTCCGCCCTGAACAAGTTCTGGGGCTAAATACTGAGCTGTTCCCATAACTTTTGAATTTTCATTAATATTCATATCGCTATTTAGCAAAATAGAAATACCAAAGTCACCTAATTTTATTGATCCATCACTTTCGATATAAATATTGCTACTTTTAATATCACGGTGAACTATTCTTTTAGAATGAATATAAATTAAAGCATCACAAAGTTGGAGCATAATCGAACAAGCTTCATTTATAGAAAAAGCGCGTTTAAAATCTAATGAATCTCTTAAAGTTTGGCCTTTAGCATATTCGTTCACTATAAATAAATTGCCGTTATATTCACCATAATCATAAATCTTTATAATATTTACATGATTTAAACTGCTAGAAAATCTAGCTTCGTTTTGAAATCTAATAATACTAGAAATTTTACTTTTAGACTCTTCATTAAGCATTTTTATAGCGACTGGGCGTTTAAAAATGATGTCTCTTGCTTCATAGACATCACTCATTCCCCCCTTGCCGATAATACCAACAACTTTATATCTATCAGAAACAACTTCGTTAATCTTAATCATCAAGACACTCCCGTAAAGCAACTGAAATATTATCACTTCCGCCGTTATAATTGGCTAAATTAATTAAATTCTTTACTTTTGTTTCAGAATCGTCATCGGTTCTTAATATATTTTCAATATCATTATTTTTTAAATTATTATATAACCCGTCACTACACAAAAATATTGATTCTTTATCATATTGAAGAGTATGAAACTCTATACTAACGGAAGGATAAATACCAATAGCGTTAGTTAAGACATGTCTATCTGGATGAGTACATTTGTCTTCTTCTTTAATTAACCCACTATTAAATAAATAATTAACATATGTTTGATCTTCGCTAATTTGTGCAAACTCTTTCTTATTTAATATATATGCGCGACTATCTCCAATGTTAGCAATAACTAATTTATTGTGATGCAATATTGCAACAATTGCAGTAGAGCCCATCCCGTGAAATTCAGGCTCTTTAAAACTTTTATTATAAATTAATGTATTCACTTTTTTTAATTTCTTACTAATCCAATTTTTGATACTTAAAGTTGTTAAAAAAGTAGGAGATTCTAAAAAGGAAGTAGTTAAATATTCAACGATTCTTGAGGATGCAAATTCTCCTTTCAAACATCCCCCCATTCCATCGGCAACAACCATTAAAACATCGCTTTTAGAGTTAACAACGACTTTTGTATCATCTTCGTTAGAATCTCTAACCTTGCCTATATCTTTCTTATATGAAAAACTACCACTAAATTGCTTTTTCATTTTTAGCCCTCAATTGACCACAAGCTGCATCAATGTCTGTTCCAAATTCTTTTCTAATTGTCGCAGTAATGCCATTTTTCATCAAAACATCTAAAAAATTATGAACTCTATTAGAAGAACTTCTTTGATATTTCATTTCTTCTACAGGGTTAAAAGGTATTAAATTAACATATGCTAAAGTCCCTTTAATAAGTTGGACTAATTGAAGGGCACATTCAGTAGAATCATTAATATCTTTAAGCAAAATATATTCAAAAGTAACTCGTCTAGAAGCTTCTTTTTCATAATACTTAACAGCATCCATAAGTTCATTTAAATCGTATTTTCTATTAATTGGCATAATTTTATTGCGCAATTCATTAGTCGGTGCATGCAAAGAAATAGCTAAATTAATTTGCAAACCTTCATGAGCATATTGTCTAATTTTATCGACTAATCCACATGTTGAAACTGTAATATGTCTAGCTCCAATTGCAAATCCATATGGATGATTTAAGATTCTTATAAAATCCATTACATTATCATAGTTATCAAAAGGTTCACCAGTACCCATTACTACAACATGTGTTATTCTTTTTCCCTCTTCTCTTAAAATATCATCTAGTACTAAAACTTGACCAACAAGTTCATCAACAGTCAATTCTCTTTTCTTTTTCAATAGTCCACTTGCACAAAAACAGCATCCCATGTTACATCCAACTTCACTTGTTACGCAAGCAACGCACCCGTAATTATAGCGCATTAAAACTGTTTCTATTTTATTCCCATCTTCTAATTCTAAAAGAAGTTTATTAGTACCATCTTTAGAAATTTGACGCTTGAAAATTTTTGGTTTGTTCAAACAAAAATCTTTGTTTAAAGTTTCTCGAAAAGAAAGAGAAACATCGCTCATTTCATCGAAAGTAGTAACTCTTTTTTCGTATATCCATTTGAAAAGTTGAGTAGCACGATACTTTTTTTGACCTAACGAAAGCATTAAGTCTTCTAACTTATTCAATGAATACGAATAAAGATTTAGCATTAAGCTTTTTTCCTTAAAACTGCGTAGTATAAAATCGAATTTTCTTCTTCAAATGGGAAGAATTGCTTTTCTTCAATGAGTTCAAAATCTGCGTGTTCAGCTAAAAATTCTTCAATTAATGTGGAGGTTTCTTTTTTACCTAAAGTCTTAACGCAATAAACTAAAGTTCCACCATCATTAATATATTTAGCGACATTTTCTAAGCCTTGTTTTTCTTCTTTGATTAAAATATCTAGAGAAGATTGCTCAAAGAAAATCGAATAATCTGGTTCAATTCTAAAGTTTTCAATTTCACTTGATGATGGAAAATAAATAAACAAATCTTGTTTCTTAGATAAATGTGGTTCAAGACCATCTTCCTCAGATTCATAAAAATGTGTATTTTTGATCTTATACTCTTTTATTTTTGTTAATAAATCGTAGTTTTCATACAAATGTTTAGTAATAATTGATAAATTATTGCCATCTTTTGCATATTTAGCTGCAAGTGGAAAATAAACATTATTTTTATTGCCTAAATAAATTGCAATTTGAGCATGTTTTTCTTCAGGCAAAACTTCGAAAAGGTTAGAAAAAGCTAATTCTAAAGGAAATAAAACTTTAGATTTAATTAATTTATGTTTTCTTAAGGATACTTTGTCATTAAATAAATAGAATTTTTCGTTTACTTTTGTAAAATCTTTAGCTAATAAGTCTTTTTCCTCTGAAGTCAACTCTTTAAATGTATTTAAACAAGCATATTGATTTGGCATTCTTGAAATTTCTCTACAAGTTCTCAAACCAACATCTTTTCCATAATGCTTATTCATCATTTTAATAAACCACTCAGGCAAATTAAATTTAACACTAAAATATTTAAAACTTCCTCGTGCAAGTTGATCAAATTCATATTTCTTCTTTTCTCTGCAAATAGCATTCAATATAATCTTTTGATCATCTGTAATTACTTTTTTTAGAGAATGGAAATAATTAACTAAGAAATCTAATGCTTCACACTCAGCAACTGCTTTTACATATGCGTTGTTAACATAGTAAATTCCTGTTCTTATATCTGTATCTATATCAGAAGGATAAAAGACAAATCTAGCTGTTTGACGTATGAAATGATAATTTCTTAAGAAAGAGCCAACAAGTTGAATCATCTTGCCTTTTTCTTCGCTGGTAATTTGTCCTTTCTTTTCTTCTTGAGAAATCAAATCAAAATAATTTTTCTTTGTGGTTAAAATTTCCTTCAAGACTAATGCAGTTTTTTCTAATAATTCCATATTATTTTTTTTCCTTTATTTTTTCTTCAAAATTTTCGAAGATATTTCCTAAATAAGGCTCCTCACCATCTTCTTCGTCTGAACTTTCATCTTCATATTCGGCTTCGACGACATTTTCTTCTGTCATAAATTGAGGATACTCTTTATTTCTAAATTCATAAAAATTATCTTGTGAGAAATAATAAAATTCAATATTCATATTCACACAAGCATCTTTAACGAATTCATGAATAATTTTTGCAGCATCATGCTCCATAACTTGAACTTTTAATGGAGCGTGAACACGTATCAAGATATTCCATGTATTTTGTTCAACGCCATCATGGACATATAAACATTCTGGCGCAATAAAATTAATATTATCTTTTGATGTTTCATAAATATCAGCAAGCTTAGAAGTACATTCTTTGCTTATTTGACGTAATAAATAGGGATCAAGACCGTATATAGTAACAGTAATCATCTTTTACAATCCTCGCTTTACGTAATAATCATAGATTATTAGTAAAAAGATTTCAATTAATAGTCATACGGATTTACGTTTATTTTAATTCTTAAATCGTTTTTATTTTTAAAAGTATTTATTAAATTATTAATTGTTTTCTCGATTTCATCGAATGTTTTGTATTTTAAATAAACAGATTTTGTGAATTGATTGCCAAACTTTTTTGATGATGAAAATTTATTAATGTAAAAAGTAGGGTGAGATAATTTTAAGAAATTATATATTTCATCTGAGTAAACATCTAGGTTTTTCAATTTTTTAGAAAAAATTCGGATAGATAAAATATTAAAGAATGGCGGATTCTTAAAAAGACTTCTTTGTTCCACCTCTTTTAAATAAAACGTCTCATAATCGTTATCGATTGCTGTTTGAATAATAAAATTATCCTGATTTGTTGTTTGTATTAAAGCTGTGCCTTTTTTATCTTTTCTGCCAGCTCTACCAATTGTTTGGACCAAAAGTGAATAAGCATTTTCACTTGATTTGTAAGATGGATAGGAAATTAAACTATCGGCATTTATGATTGCAACTAATGTTACATTATCAAAATCATGACCCTTGGAAACCATTTGTGTTCCTATTAAAACATTCGCTTCTCCATTATAAAATTTTGATAAAATAGTAGAGATCTGCAGGGTTTTTGATGTTCTTTCGCCATCTAAAATCAGATAAGGGACATTAAATATTTTTTTAAAATCTTCCTCTACTTTCTCTATACCAAACCCCAAATATGAAAAATATTTAGATCCGCAGTTTGGGCATGAGGTCGGCTTTTTGATCTTATAGTCGCATTGCGAACATCTCAAAGTATTATCTTCAGCATAATATGCTAGAGGTAATCCACATGTTGGACATTTAATTACTTCTCCACAATCTCTGCATATTAATGAACGAGAATATCCCTTATTATTTATAAATAATATTACTTTTTCATTTCTATCTAGTCTATTCTTGATTTCACTTATTAATTGGAGAGAAAAAATAGATGATTTTGAAGAAAAATTCAAATAATTACCTCTATCAACTACCTTAATATTTGGCAAATCGCTTGAACCATATCGATTTTCAATTTTAAGAAGATGGTAAATCCCTTTTTTTGCTTTCATCATAGACTCAATTGAAGGCGTTGCACTCCCAAGAATCACTTTACCATTGCAATTTTTAGCTCTCAAAATTGCAATATCACGAGCGTTATAAGAACAATTTTCCTCTTCCTTATATAAGGTACTATCTTCTTCGTCTATTATGATTACTCCAATATTTTTCAAAGGAGCAAAAATTGCGCTACGAGTTCCTATAACAATTTTCGCTTTACCTTCACTAATTTTTCTATATTCATCATATTTTTGCTGAGATGATAATGAAGAGTGCAATACGGCTATTGGCTCATCAAAATAAGATAAAATTCTAGAAATCATAAGAGGGGTAAGAGCAATTTCAGGAACTAAAATTAGAGCATTTTTTCCTTCACATAAACATTTTTCAATATATTTAATGTAAATTTCTGTCTTGCCACTTCCAGTAACGCCAAAAAGCAAATACACTAAGTCTTCGCTTTGAACCAGTTCATTAAAAACAGCGTTTTGTTCAGGTGTCAATTCAAAGCGAGAATGATAATTATATATTTTTTCAGGCTTATAAGAATATCGTTCATATGATACTTCTTTAATCAAACCCTTTTGTATTAAAGACAAAAGGGACTTAGTTTTCGACACTTTAGACTTTTCAATTTTTGGATTTTTAATGAACTTTTGCAGGGTTTTTTCTTCAAATCGATTAATTTCTATATTTGGATTAGGCGTATATTCAAGATAATAGTCGTATTTAATACTTGGTTTATTTTCAATTTTTCCTCCAGGTTTTAATGATGGAGGAAGCATAGTCTTCAACACACCAATAAGTGGATAAAAATAACGTTTAGACATTAAAAAAGCTAAATTATATAACTCGTCATCAATTATAGGTCTATCATCAATAACACCATCTATGAAAGATAAATTAATCCCCAAAGTATCACTCAATTCTTCAATATTGCATTCATAAAGTGTAGATTCGCATACGAAGGATATCAAAGATTGGTTATGAAAAGTCACAAAAACTCTACATCCTTTATCTACTTTTGTATTAGACGCATAATAAAAAAAGTTATTTAATGCATAATTTGTATGTTCGACCAAAACTTTTAATAAAAACATTAACTATAATAAATGTGCTTTGATGATATCAGCGATTTCGTTTGCGGCTCTCTCAGGTGTATCGTTAACAACTGAATAATCATAAACAGACGATAAAGAAATTTCAGCTTGCGCTTTGTCAAGCCTCTCTTTAATAATTTCCGCACTTTCCGTTCTTCTATTTCTAATTCTTTTTTCTAAATCATCCATTGATGGTGGCAATAAAAATATCGAAACATGGCGAATATCTTTAACCTTTTCCATTACTTGTCTAGCGCCCTTTGTTTCAATCTCTAATAAAATATTTTTACCTTTTTTTATTGTTTCTATTACATAGTCTTTTGGAGTGCCATAATAATTATTTACAAACTCAGCATATTCTAAAAGACCATTATTCTTTAACTTATTCATGAAATCTTCTTTTGAGGTGAAAAAATAGTCTTTACCATTTATTTCTCCTATTCTAGGTGGCCTTGTTGTTAAAGAAATCGAATAAACCAAATTGAGATCAGCCTTCTCCATCAAGACTTGCCTGACAGTACCTTTTCCGACACCGCTAGGTCCACTTAAAATAATTAAAAGTCCTTCTTTCATATAAAAAGAATTATAGTTAAAGTCATTTTAACTTTCAATCTCTTAAGAAAAAAACATGCACAAATTAAGGCTTTTTGCTATTTTTAGGCAAAAAACACAGTCCTAATATTTATTAAATAATATTTTTATTTTTTTAAATAATGGACGAACATAACTTCTAAAATGGGATGAAAAGCAAATTTGAAGTTTATTTTTTATTTTTTTATAGTTAATAAATATGTTTAAATCGATCAATCCTGCATCTGGTATTTTGTCATTATAGCCTTTAATTAATTCTTCAACCATTCTATATCGATAGTCGTGTTTATTCAAAAAACCGTTATAAAGTGAGCCTATAGACTCATTCTTTAAACCGCCTATTTGATTATTAGCATGTTGTCTATATAAGATGTGGGGATTTTCATCATAAACATAACTTGAAGCAAAAGCTGCAACCAAAATCAGCCAATGATCATGATTTTTTATATTTTGTGGCTTATAAATCGTTGCTAGTGATAAAAATTCCTTATCAAAAAGAACTGTACAACCAGTACAAATATTTTCAAAAATTAAATGAGCTGGATATTTATTATCGTCGGAGAAAGAATTCATATTTTTAATAAAATTCAATTTTTCATCAACAACTTTTAAGTTTGAACAATATAAATGTTTATTAGTTTGTTCTAATTTATTAATAGCAGAAATTATTTTATCTTCTTCCCAAACATCGTCTTGATCAGATAGTGCAAAATAATCAAAATTCTTATCTTTTACTTCAAATAATAAATCTAAAAAATTATATGTATAATTTTTGTTTTTCTCGTTAACTTTCCAGTAAATTCTATAATTTTTAGCATACTCTTTGATAATATCAATAGTATTATCGCTAGATAAGTCATCATCAATAAATAAAGTAATATCTACATCTTTTTGCTTAAAAATACTATCTAATTGTTCTCTTAGGTACTTATCTCCATTATAAGTGCCCATTAAAATAGCAACTGTTTTCATTTCCCTCGACTCTTTAAGTATTCTACCATAATATCTTACTAAGTTTTACGTTTTGTTACTTTTATAAATTATAATTAGCATTTTTTATTTCGATCATTAAATATTTTGTTTTAAGAGTTCGTTAAGTTATCAAAAAGATAAAAAAATGCTGAAATTATCTGAAAAAAATGATATATTATTTACTTGCAAGTGAGATGCGCCTGTAGCTCAACTGGATAGAGTGTTTGGCTACGAACCAAAAGGTTACGGGTTCGACTCCTGTCAGGCGCGCCAACTTTTACTAAAATGACGATATGATGCTGTATCGTCTTTTTATTTTTCACTAACTCTTTGACGTTACAACTACTTTACTTAAAGCTATCAAAATTCTTACAATATAAAATATGGAAAGATATTATGCAGTCATTGATATAAAAGCATTTTACGCTTCCTTTGAATGTGTAGAAAGAGGTCTTGACCCTTTTACCACTCCTCTAGTTGTAACTGATACTGAAAGAAAAGAATCTACAATTGTCTTAAGTGTTACGCCATATTTAAAAGCGTTAGGTGTACCTTCTAGATGTAGGAGAAAAGATTTACCAACAAACATTCCTAATATGATTTATGCTGTTCCGCAAATGGAAAAGTATGTCAAAAAAAGCGCAGAAGTTGTATCAATTTTTCTAGATTATTTTGGCATTGATGATATACATGTTTATAGTATTGATGAATCTTTCATAGATTTAACCCCATATTTAAGGTTATACAAAAAAACTCCTTATGATTTGTGCAGAGAAATACAACAAAAAATATACGAAAAGACAAAATTAACTGTCACATGTGGGATTGGTCCAAATATGTTTTTAGCAAAAATGGCTGATGATAAAGACGCAAAAAATGCACCAAATTTCATAGCACAGCGGACAAAAAATTCTATTCCTGAAAAATTACGGCCTATAAAACCTTTAAGTGAAATGTGGGGTATTTCTAGTGGCTATCAAAAAAGATTGAATACTTTAGGTATTTATTCAGTCTTTGATTTAGCACATGCTGATAAAGAAATGTTGATTTCTAAGTTAGGAATTATGGGAGCAGAACTTTGGGAGCATGCTAATGGAATTGACGACACTGATATTCGTGAAAAATATATACCTATAAATAAAAATCTTTCATTAGGTCAAGTTTTGATGAAAGATTATCGAAAAGATGAAGCAATATTAATAGTGAGAGAAATGTGTGACGACTTATGTTCAAGATTACGTAGAAACCATCTAGAAGCAAATAAAGTTTATCTTTTTGTTCGCTATACATTTTCTCAAGAAGGTGGATTTAACCATCAAGTAGATTTATTACGAAGCACTTCAAATAATGATGAGATTTTTGAAGCCTTAAAATATCTTTATAATACCTATACACCAGATGATGCTTTAATTAGACAAATTGGCATTTCATTTACTAATTTAAAAAAATCTACGAAACAACAACTATCAATTTTCAAGTCTGTAGAAAAAGAAGATACAACCATGAACTTATATTTAGCTATGGATGAAATTCAAGCTAAATTCGGAAAAAATAGCGTTTTAAGAGGGACCTCTTTACTAAAAAATTCCACAGCAAAAGAAAGACATAATCAAATTGGTGGCCACAGAAAATAGAAAAAATATCTTAGTTTTGCAGGGTTTTTATAAAAATAAAAGGGATTTGATAGCATTTTCAAAGCCCTTTTTAATTTTAATTAATCTACTTTTTTGTTATTGTTATCTTTGCACCCTCGGATGTTAATTCACCAATTTTAACAGTGAATGGTAATGTTGAACCATCATGCATTTTTCCGCTAATGAAGAAGTTAGATTGATTTGTTGTCGAGAATGTATCGCCGGTGAAAAATAAATTTTGCAGTTTTATTGTGCCACTTGAACCATATCCAAAAGCTGCATAATTATAAGATCTTTTGTTTGAAGGTGTAATTGCTTCAATCAAATTATATTTTCCATTTGTGCCAAACGAACTATAAGAAGCAGTATTGCTAGCTCCGCACATTCTAAATGTATTATCTGTTGCATTTAAATCAGGTGCACTCAAATTTAAATCATCGTCATTTGCAATTTTTCCATAACCATCAACTAACCTACCATCAATATGAAAAATTCTCACACCAAAATCTTTTTGATATCGAGGATAACTTCCGCCATAAGATTTTGTAGCATCTAATTCATACAATTTATCACCTGTATAATATTCCAAAACGATGTATTCATTGAATGCACTATTAATTTTGCCACTCTTTGCACTCAAAATAATGCAATCACCGGTAGTTGTAATTGGTTTCAAGGTAAATTCGCAAGAATCAGTAATAACAGTAGGCTCTATCCATCCTAAAGAAAACTTCGAAAATGCGTTATGATCTCCGATATTAAAATCCATCATATCAAGACCACCACAGGCTCCATATTGAATATCATCGTAAGAATAATAGTCGTCAAGTCCTAACATATGACCAGTTTCATGAATTAAAGTATGAGCATCATTGCTGCCACCTTCGCTTAAGAAAATTTGGGAGCAATTCGCATATTTACTATAAGTAGGTTTTGAGATGTTTGGAGCATTATTATAATTATTGAAAGAATAAGCCCAAAAATATTGATTATCATATACTTCGTTATATTTTGCTGCATTATAAATCATCCAAACCCCATCAACATATCCATCAGAGTTTGTGTCAAAATCTTTGTAATTAATTTTTGAGCCGTTAATAGTTGCTTTAGAATATACTTCATCTAATAACGTATACGAACCATGAGCCCCGTAGTCAGTATCTGTATTTTCCATTGTTCTAAATGTTTTTCCTGTAATAGATGGTACATAAACATCAGAAATTACTATATCTAAATCTAGTTTTCCATAACTTGATTTATAATAAAAACTCTTTAAACTTTCCCAATAATTATTAGAACCATCTGAATTTGTGCCAATAAATGTTGCATTAATAGTTGACAAATCACTTGCAGAAAATTTTGTATAATCACTAAACTGGACTGGAACAACCAAAATTTTAGGTTTTCCAACACTTGGAACACTTGCAAAGCAACCAGAATATTCTAAATCTAAATAAGTTGTGTTAGTAGAAACAGTATATCCTTTTCTTCCAGCATCAGGTGTAGGATCTGGGTCTGGTGTTGGCTCAGGATCAGGCTGTGGGTCTTCACTACTTTCAAAAATTACTTTAATAGTATTTTTCTTTTTCGTTAATGTTACAGTCTCGTTTTGTTGAACTGTGCTATTGTTTAGAGAAATAGACTTAAGTGAAAATCCATCGTAAGGAGATGCGATAATTTTAATTTTATCTCCAATAACATACGCACTTTTTAGTGGAGAAATTGTAACGTTTCCTTTTGTTGAATCATAGTCCAAGTAAATTTTTGCCTCTCCTTCTTCTGCTTCAGTTACAACTTCTGCACATCCTGCTAATACAACCGAAGTAAGAGCAAGAGATAAACATAATAAAATAGAACTTCTTTTCATATCAATCACCTTATTATAATTTTAGCATTATTCTCATTTATATCTAAAACTTCAATTTCTAAATCAAAATACGATTGATTATGAAGCTTTTGATTATTAAAGAAATTGGCCTGCTGTCTAGTTGAAAAAACGTCTCCTTTTAAAAATAAACCCTTCAGATCCTCAATATTTTTTAAATTTTTTCCAAAATTTCTGTTTTCATAAGATCTTATATTAGAAGGAGAAATAACCTCTATAAAATCAAAATATTCACTATCTTGTTTATAGGTGGTAGACCTTGTGTTAGAACAGGCAAACGTATAAATTGGATAATAGATAGGAAATGATGGCAACTTCTTTATTGTTCCATAATTTAAATATCCTTCATTATAATCAATATATTTCATTAATCGAGCATCGACGTGATAAATTCTAATACCAGAATAATCATAATAAGTATTGTATGGGTTTGAGATAACGCCTGCTCCATAATGATTTTTGCTATCGAACTCATAAAGATTATCATTGGTGTAAAAATCGATTATAAAATATTCATCGAATATACTTGAATCATTTGTTTGCGACACAATAACGCAATCACCCGTAGTAGAAAACTTCTCTAAAGTAATTTCTTTATTTCGCGTGCTAATTACTCTAGGATTTATCCATCCTAAAGCAGCTTTAGAGAAACTACAATGATCGCCAATATTTAGATCCATCATATCTAATCCGCCCATTGCACTAGCAGAATATGAAAGATTATCGTAAGAATAATAATCATCAAGACCCAACAAATGCCCCGTTTCGTGAATTAATGTGTGTGCATCATAACCACTTTTTGATCCAACTGTTAAAAAATTATATGCACAATTAGAAAACGCTCCAAAAATTGGCTTTTCAATATTTCTATATGCATCTTCCTTTAAGTTCCAATAAGTATAAGCCCAGTATTTATGTTCTTTAAAAACAGTAGACTTATTTCTAACATTATAAATTAGCCAAACTCCATCAACATATCCGTCTTTGTCAAGATCGTAATCTTTATAATTAACACTCTCTCCGTTGACTTTTATACGATTATATATATAGTTTAATATCTTTGCTGTTCCGGTCCCTTCTTGTTCACTTTCAAGTTTTAAAAATTCTTCATTGCTGCAATTTGAAATAACGGATTCTGCAATATCAAATTGAATATCCAACGTTTCATAACTACTTTTAAAATAATAACCTCGAACGCTTTCCCAATAAGGATTAGAGTAATCTTCACTATTACCATTAAATGCAATATTCATTGAATTTAATTCTTCTGAAGAAAAAGAATCGTAATTAGGAAAATTAATAGGTACAACAAGCACTTTTGGTTTTCCTACAGAAGGAAGTAAAGGCAATCCCTGAGAATTAGTAACATCTTTAATTGTTAATCTATCACTTGTCATAACAGTATCAAATTCTTGTTTACTGTTATTTATAGGTTCAAAAGTTAAATTGACTTCATTGTTGCCAGAAACGACTTTGAAAGACTCTTCATCAATTATATTATTACCATTAAACGTTGCACTCGTTAATTTAAATCCAGGCATTGTTTCATACACTAAAGGTATAACCGTACCAACAGTATATCGACCGTTCGAATTATATTTCTCAATAAAATGTCCACCCTCAGAACATGAGAAATTTACATTTGCATAAGTTTGAAAAAAACTTGAATTACATCCTGATAAGAAGGACAAATTTAATGTTAAAAGTAACCCAAAAAAATGTTGTTTTTTCATAGCGATATTTTAACAAAAATTAAGTAATGTAAAAACTATTTGCTTTAAAAAATTTTTATTTATATCTAGAATAGATAAGGGCACGTTTTATGGCAAAAATAATTTTAGTTGGTGGTGGTTCTGCAAGTGGCAAAACTTACGTATTAAATGAGGTATTAAAAATTGTAGGTAAAGAGAATATTACCCACATTTCGATCGATGATTATTATAAAAAGATGGATATACCTTTTGAGGAAAGACGAAAACAAAATTTTGACCATCCAAAAGCTTTTGATTGGGTTTTATTAGAACAACATTTAAAGTTATTAAAAAACGATGAATCAATAGATAAACCTATTTATGATTTCACAATTTCAAATAGAACTGACGAAATCGAACATGTAATACCCAAAAAAATCGTTATAGTCGAAGGTATTATGGCTCTTGTTAATAAAAAAATTAGGGCGTTAAGTGATTTAAATATTTTCATCGAAGCTAGTCGAGAGAAACGCCTTGTTCGACGAATCGAAAGAGACCAAAAAGAAAGAGCAAGGACGTTTGATTCAATTGTTAATCAATATTTTGCTACAGTCCAACCTATGTATGAAGAAATTATTGGTCCATCTCAATATTATGCTGACTTGATAATTCATAATGACAATATTTCAAATAGATCAATCGAACTACTCTCTTTTATTTTAAAGTCTTATCTTGAATAGGAATAATTTTCATATCTTGAATTTCTAAAACTACTTTTGAATTTTCTGGAATACTTTTAGTAATAAAAACATTACTTCCAATAATTGAATTTTTTCCTATTGTGGTGTTTCCTCCAAATATAGAAGCTCCACTATAAATCGTGACATTGTTTTCAATTGTTGGATGCCTTTTAACATCTTTGAGTTTTCTTCCGTCTTTTAAAGAAAGTGCACCTAAAGTAACACCTTGATAAATTTTACAATTTTTCCCAATTACACATGTTTCTCCAACAACAATGCCTGTTCCATGATCAATACATAGTGACTCATATATTTGAGCTCCTGGATTAATATCTATTCCAGTTCTACTATGTGCGTATTCGCTTATAACTCTTGCTGCAAATCGAAAACCATTTATGTACAAAACATGAGCAATTCTATATGCGCTTATAGCAACAAAACCCGGATAAGTCATTATTACTTCGTTAAATGAATTACAAGCTGGATCGCCTTCATACATTGCTTTTACATCACTAATTAGAAGTGATTTAATTTCTAAACTATCATTCAAAAAGTCTTCAAAAGAATAATTAACCTCGCAA
>JAXDXW010000048.1:0-39194 GCA_034087725.1 Candidatus Onthovivens sp.
AAATTATCTCTTCTCTATTTAATTTCGAATTAAAAAGAATTTCCATATACTTATATACATTAATATTCTTTTATACACTAGCAGAAACTTTAATAATGCTATTACTGTCGCTAGATCAAATTAAGAAAATATATCAAACAAATAGAGTAGGTAAGATAGACCACCTTTTAAAATCCGCGACTATCTTTATACCACTTTTGTTATCGTTTTTGACATTTTTTATAGATAAAAACTTTTATATAATGTTTGATATTATGGCAGTTGCTTTTTGCCTAATTTTCCTTAATTTTAAAGAAAAAAACCTGCAAAACTCAATTATTTTTTTAGTTTTTGCAATACTTACTTGGATAATTTATGTCGCCTGTTATAACTCTTTTTCACTTGATGACTCCGCAATAATACTTTTAATTTTTCCTCTTTTATACTCCCTTTATTACTTACTTTTATTTCTTGTTAAAAAAGGTGTAGATAAGGTATAATTTATATATGACAAGTTTTTTAAAGACATTTGGAAAAGGTATTTTGTATTTTATTAGTTTGCCTTTTTTGTTGGCGTTTTTACTTATTTATGGAATTTATTTGTTAGTAATTTTTATCTTTTATGCTTTTAAATTTATAATTAGTTTCTTTATGGGTAAAACAATTAAACTAAAAGATGAAATGGATGATAAAGCGTATTTAATATTACGTCAAAGAAAAAAAGAAGCATTGGCAAGACAATTAAATCCGACGCCAACAACAATAAATAATTCCTTTACAAGTATTAATATTTCTCCAGAAGTTATGAAGCAAGCTGAATTAGCTGCGTCAAAGCAAATAATTCAAGAATCAGAAATTAAAACTCTAGATTTAACAAACGAAGGAAAAGAAAATGATTAATTTATTTTTTAATTTAAAAGAATTAGGGCAAATGTCACGGAAAACAATTGTGGCATTACTTTTTATCATTGTTGCAATATTTGCGATTTTTGGGCTAATTGGTAGAGTTGTTGAATTAATTATAGATCGACAAGCTCGAAAATTAGATCGTTTTATGAGCCCTCTAATTGTTAGCGGATTAATAGATGACGAAAAAGAGTTTGTAAAAATAGCAATGAAAAAAACTAGAATTTATTTCTTTAAAACTTCGATATTACCTATATTATTAATGCTTTGTAGTGTTTTAATATTTGTAATTTACCATAGCATTGTCGGAAGATGGAATGAATCAATTTTTAATGATGTTAGTGGAATCGGCACTCTTTTCTATACTTTCGATTTTTCTAATGCAGCTTATTATCCACCACTAGGAGTAGGTGGTGTTACTATTCAAAATTATCCTCATTTCCTAACTGATGAAAGAATGATTAACTATTTTATATTTTTATTTGGAATAGTGGGAATTATTCGGTATTTACTTAATGTTCAAGGATACATTGCAAGATCATTAAGAATTAAAAAATTGAGAGACAAAATGTTCTCTCAAAATTTAGATAATATTGACTTAGCTACAATTTTTAATGGAAATTTTTCATCTCCTACAAATTTAAATAATAATGATAAAAATTAAGCGGAAAGTACTGCCATAAATATTTTAACAACAGTAAAAATTACCCAAGCTAAAACTCCTATATCAAGACACACAAAAAGCCAAAAAAGTCTTTTTGTTGATTTACTTTTTTCTAATTGTTTTTGTTTCTCGTCAAACTCTTTTAAAGTTTGATCAACATTTCCACTGATATTAGGTATTTGTTCCATATTAGAATTTTAAACTTCCTGGTGTGCGTGGGTATGGCTCAACATCACGAATATTACTCATTCCGGTAATGTACATTAATAATCTATCAAACCCTAAACCAAAGCCACTATGAACACAGCCTCCAAATCTTCTTAAGTCAAGATACCATTCTAGGCCTTTATCATTACCAAGTTCTTCCATTTTTTTCTTCAAAACTTCGTAATTTTCTTCACGTTGACTACCACCTACAAGTTCGCCTACCCCAGGAACCAATAAGTCACAAGCAGCTACTGTTTTTCCATCATCATTTTGCTTCATATAAAAAGCTTTAATTTCTTTTGGATAATTAATTAAAAACATAGGACCTTTAATTATTTGTTCAGTTAAATAACGTTCATGTTCGCTTTGGAGATCCATTCCCCAAAAAATATCGTTATATTCGAACTTATGTCCACTTTTTTGTGCTTTTTGAAGCAATTCAATAGCTTCAGTATAAGTCATCCTTTTAAAATCACTATTAATAATATTTTCAAGTTTCTTAACAATTCCTTTTTCAATCATTGTATCGAAAAACTGCATTTCATCTTTACAATTTTCTAAAACATAACCAATGATGTATTTTAAAAACGATTCAATTGTATCCATATCATCATTTAAATCTGCAAACGCCATTTCAGGCTCTATCATCCAAAATTCACTGGCATGTCTAACTGTATTAGAGTTTTCCGCTCTAAAAGTTGGCCCAAAGGTATAAACATCTCTAAAAGCTAAAGCGAAAGGTTCAACATGCAATTGGCCACTTACTGTTAAACAAGCATTTGCTTTAAAAAATTCATCAGGTTTTTTTAAATCGGCGGCTACATGGAAGACTTGTCCTGCTCCTTCTGCGTCATTTGCTGTAATAATCGGAGTATGAATATACATAAAATCTCTGTCTTGGAAATATTTATGAATTGCATATGATAAGCAATTTCTTACCCTATAAACAGCATTAAAAGTATTTGCTCTTGGTCTTAAGTGAGCGATATCACGTAAAAATTCAAATGAATGTCTCTTCTTTTGAAGCGGATAATCCTCTGAGCAATCACCTAATAAAGCAAAATCTGTTGCATGAACTTCGAATGGCTGTTTATTTTCAGGAGTTAATTTAACAAAACCATTTACCTTAATAGCTGAACCGTATTTAATGTGCGAAAATTCATCAAAATTACTCAAAGAAGTTTCATAAACAATTTGAATATTTTTAAAACAAGTTCCGTCATTAAATTCAATAAAACCGATGGAACCATTATTTCTATTCGATCTTACCCAGCCTTCAATTAAAACTTCGGTATTATCTTCTAATTTTTTATCATAATAAGAATTAAATAATTTTCTATTTGTCATTTCTTCTTTTTTCATACCTTATACCTCAAAACAATTATACACGATTCAATAAATTTATTTATTGAAATTTGTCAAAATTCTCAATTCTCCACGAAGGGTCTACCCCTAAAGATAAATCTGCAAAAACTTTTTTATCATATAAATAAGATCCGACCTTTGCAATCATTGCTGCATTATCGGTAGTACACCATATAGGAGGTATTACAACTTCTATGTCACTATTTTCAAATAACTTTGTTATTTCTTCTCTTAAATAAGAATTTGCACTAACTCCACCAGCCAAAACTACTTGTTTAACACAATATTTTTCACACGCTAATCTGACCCTATCAATTAATTCTTTAACAGCTACATCTTGAAACGACTTAGCTAAATCAGCTTTATTTATTTCATTTCCATTTTGTTCTTCCTTGTGAACTAAATTGATAACTGCAGTTTTTAATCCACTATAACTAAAATCTAACGAATGATCTTTCAATGGACTAGGTAAATTATATGTATGTTTACCTTCCTTTGCTAATTTATCTATTGCTACACCACCAGGATATGGAAGTCCAATTGTCCTTGCAACCTTATCGAAACTTTCTCCTATTGCATCATCCTTCGTTTCACCAATAACCTCAAAGGATAAATGTTCTTTCATATATACTAATTCAGTGTTTCCACCACTAACAACAAGGGCTAAACAAGGAAATTTTAAGGGCGCAACAAATTCATTTGCATATATATGTCCAGCTAAATGATGAACAGGAATAATTGGTTTGTTATATATCAAGGCAAGTGTCTTAACAGCTTGTAGTCCTACATGCAAAGCGCCGATTAATCCAGGACCACGAGTTATTGCGAAAGCATCAACTTGGTCCAAAGTTATTTTAGCCTGTTTAAGAGCGTCATCAATAACACAAAGAATGTTTTCAAGATGTAACCTAGAAGCGATTTCAGGCATTACTCCACCATATTTTCTATGTACTTCAATTTGTGAAGAAATAACATTTGCAACGAGTTCATCGTTTTTAATAATCCCAACAGCTGTTTCATCGCAGCTTGATTCTAAGCCCAAAATAATTTTATCTTTCATATTAAATCCCTTTCATCATATACAAAGCGTCTTCGGAATTTTCATAATATTTTGACTTTATAGTAACCGTCTCATATCCGAATTTCTTATATAAATTAATGGCTCTAGTATTAGAAACTCTAACTTCTAAAGTCAAAAAACTAACTTCTTGTTCTTTGCATATTTTTTCCATATTTTCAAGTAAAAACCCAGCAAAACCCAATCTTTTTTTTGAATTTTTCGTTGCGATTCTACAAAGAGTGGAAGAATCAAAAGTAATCCAAAAGATAATATAAGCACAAATTTCCTCTCCCTCACTAACACATAAAAAATGCGAGTAAGGATTATTTTTAAGCTCGTACTCAAAATCAGAAATCTTATAAGGAACTAAAAAGTTTTCTTTTTCAATTTCTTCTATTTGTGCAATATCTTTTTCTTCTACTTTTCTAATTAACATATTAATCTTTCAAATAAATTGCTTTTAAAGAAAATAAATCTTTAACTAAATTAGATGAACTTTTTAATTCTTCTAGTCTTGTTACAACGCTAGATTTATATCCATTTATTTGCAAGTAGCTAGTATCTCCGCATACTACATAATCAGGATGCTCTTTTATATACTCAATGACTTCTTCATTAGTTTTGACACAGTCTTTTTCAATTAATGAGCCATTTAAATAAACTCCAAAATAGCTTCTATTACTTCTTGCATTAATTAAGCAAATCGAAATAATGTCTTTTTTTGATAAAACTTGTAAAGAAGAAATGGCATAGCATGGAATTTGCAAAGCGTAACAATAAGTTTTAGCGATTGTCAGTGCTATGCGTAGACCAGTATAACTTCCAGGCCCAATAGTAACAGCAATGTCAGTAATTTCTTTCGGATTAATGGAATGTTTTTTTAACATTGATTCAATTTCAGGAATCATTTTTTCAGATTGCCTTTGCCAACAGCTGTACGAAATCTCGTCAATAATTTTACCATCTTCGGCAAGGCCAACATTTAAATCAGTATTCGAACTATCTAATAATAAAGTCTTCATTTCTAATTTCCTCAAAAAGTTTACAATATTGCGAGTTTGCAGTTTCTAAAGTTATCAATCTATAATCATTGTTTATTAAATTAATTGTTATATTTAAAGATAAAGAAAAATTAATGAAATTCTTAATAAAAATTGGCCATTCAATTAAAGTAATGCCATCTCCTTCGATAATTTCTTCTAAACCGATATTTTTGTTTTCTTCAGGTACATCCTCTAAACGATAAGCGTCAATGTGGTATAAATTTAAAAAATCGTTAAAATAACATTTTAAAATATTAAAAGTAGGAGAATTAATCTCTTCATCAATCTTTAAAGCTTTACCTACACCCTTCGTAAATGTCGTTTTGCCTGCTCCTAAATCTCCATTTAAAGTGATAACAGAACCTTTAAACAAGAATTTAGTAATAAATGATGCAATCTTAAAAGTCTCATTTACGCTTTTACTCTCTAGAATAATTTTCATAATCAATCTTCTTTTTTGACAGTAGATTCAAATTTTTTATATAAAGAAATAATAAATTCTTTGTCAAAAGGAAACTCCTTTTTTTTCATTATTTCTTTAATTTCTTTTAAATTAAAACGCAAAATAGAATCTATTTGGTCACTATAACCGTATTTTTTTCGATGATATCCATATTCTCTAACATCAATAACTTTAATATCATCATTTGGATATAATTTCATATCCAAATCATAATCAATATATTTAACCTTAAAATTATCAATAATATAAGGACTAGCTAAATTTACGTAATAAGTTAAGCCACTCTTTTTTAACATCGCTATAACATTCCACCAACGTTTTTTAAAAAATATCATTACCGCTGGTTCTTTGGTATACCAAACACGAAAATCATGTTCTACAACTTTTGTTTTTAAAGAGGCGACGGCAATATATTCTTCATTATCCTCAACAACATAAACACTATCCCAAATTCTATGCATTCTACCATCGTGCTTATATCCTTGGACCTCAATCCATTTCCCTTCTAAGCTCATAAGTAAACCTCAAAAAATTATTTAGAAGAGTTAATTAGATCGAAAATTTTTAAGACTTTTAATAAATCGTTTTTTGCTCTTTTTGTCCCATTTATTGTAAAAGTTGATTCAACAGGAATATTCATAAATTCATCAGAATAATCAATGCCTATTGAAACTTTTCCTTCTTTTATACACAAAATAACATCAATTAAAGTCTCATCAATTCTAAATCCTTGCAACAATTGTAAGACATGTTGATTTAAAACTTTTGAATATTCTTCATCGTTTGTATAGATAGCATATTTTTTTGTTCCATCAACCAATTTTAAATCATCAATATCATCTAAAGGTCGACTAAGTTCTCCACCTTTAAGCTGAAAAATAATAACTTTATCTTTCTTATAATTGCACTCATAATCGTAAAATTTACCTAAAAACATAGGACTTGTTTTATTTTTAACTAAAACATTAGCTGCTAAATCAGCTGATTGCAATTGTTTACCTTTGTACATGATTTTGCAATAATTTCTACTTCTTGTGTTTTTAATATTCTTATAAAAATGACATGACAAAAATACTTCTGAAGGCATTTGTTCACTGTTTAAAGAATTTAAATTTCTAAAGTTCTCTCCTTCGTAAATGTAATCATTTGTTAATGAATAAAGTTCATGAATATAAGTAGTTGCTGCGGTATTTAACTTTTTTTTCAAAAATTTAGAAAGCACAAATGTGCCAATCATCGCTGCAATTATCAAAACTAAACCTATATAAGTTCCGACATTACCCATTTGTTTAGAAAACATAATCATTACAAAACCGCCAACGATTACTACAAGCAAACAAATAGTAACAATTGTGTTAATTAGCTTTTGCTTTTTAAAAACTGATTGATAATTTGCTCTTGCTCCATTTACTGCGTTGCAAACTTCTTCGTCAGATAAAGTAATTTCATAATTTTTTTCTTCACTTTCTAATAATTCTGTAGCTTCTTTTTGAGCTTCTTCGAGGGCAGCGTCTTTCTCTATTTCCTCCTGCTCTTTGATGCTCTCATCATACTTTTTTAAACCCATAATAAAAATACTCCTTACTGTTTGTCTATATTATAGACAATCGGAGTATTTTTTTCTTTATAATTTATATTTAATTTATTATCTATTTTTTAACAGGGTACATTTTATTAATTGTTTTTATTGGATAAATTAAAGCCAAGCAAACTCCTAAGCAAAGAGCGGCACTAGGTCCAATATACATAACATTATATTCAAGTGCTCCAATTAAATCTAAATCATAAAAACGCATTGAAGATATCGAAGAACCTATCATTCTTGTGATAAATACAGCGATACAGCCAATCGTAAAGCTAATAGCTAAATTTGTATACTCAACAGTATCTTCTTTAACTTCTTTATTCTTAAAAATTAATTTTGTTATATACTTGCCCAATCCAGCGACTGCGTAACCAGAAAAACCAATCATGTAGTCAAATGGTAAAGTATGAAGACCGTATCCATCTAAAATGCAAGTTAATAACCCAAACACAAATGAACTAGCAAGTAATCCTTTGATTGGTCCATGTCTTAGGGCAATTAAAATTAAGGCAACACCAGAAATATTTAAACTTCCTCCTGTGGCTCCAATTTTAATTGATGCAAATTTGTCTAAAACAATACTTAAAGCAATTAAAAGTGAGATTTCTACAATTTCATTAATTGAATAACGAACATGTTCAAAACAAAGTCTTAATGCATATGCTAAAATTAAAATAGCTGTAATAAATTCAAAAATGCAAAACCAGCTAAATCTAATTTTTGTATTTTCAATTCCTGCATTATTTTGAATTGTAAAAAACATTAATATAAAGCCAAACAAACTCAATACTAAACTGGATGCTGGCAAAATATTAAACTCTATTTTAAAGTATTTTAAAATTGTATACACGATTGCAATTACGACTGCGCCAAGTATAAATGAATACCAAATTATGGCAATTTCTTCACGAGCTAATCCAACTGTTTGAACTAATTGTGGTGCAAATAAGGAATATAAACTTATTTCCTCAGTATACTTTAAAGCTTCTGCGCTATATTGGACACTTAAAAATGGCAAGAATCCAAAAGATATAAAAGCTACAAGTAATAAAGAAATAATACCTATTTCAAGATATTTTTTGTAATTTTTCATAACGCCTCCTTTCAATAAAAAAACTACCGCTAGGGTAGTGAAATTAAAAAATAATTCCTACGCTAGCATTACCTAGATCAGGTATGGTCAAGTAAGTATCATACTTTTCTCAGCCGATTCTTCAGCTCCCATAAATCATTTTACATTTTTTTAATAATCCACTCAATGGGTTTTGCATTATGATTAATCAAGAACTCATTTGCTCTTAAAAAACAATTCGAATTGAACCGTCCTCCTCTATTTGCGCTAAGAGGTGAAGGATGATTAGTTTCTATAAAAATATGGTTTTTATTAGTGATTGATGCAGAATATTTTCTTGCGTATGTTCCCCATAACAAATAAACAATTGGATTATCATTTTTTTCAATTATTTCAATGACATTATTAATAAATTCTTTATATAAATTGTTGTTGTGAGACAGTGGTTTGCCTTTATCTACAGTCAAGATTGAGTTTAATAATAAAACACCTTGAGTAGATAAATAGGATAAATCAACATAATCATTTGGATTTAAATCAGAGTTAAATTCATTTCCAATTTCTTTTACAATATTTTTTAAAGAAGGCGGAGGAGTAATCCCCTTATTTACGCTAAATGCTAGGCCATTTGCTTGACCCTCGTTAGAATAAGGATCTTGCCCAATTATTACTATTTTAACATCAGAAAAACCAGTTAAATCAAATGCTCGAAAAATATTTTCCTTTGGAGGAAAAACATCTTTTTCCTTGTATTCTTCGTCAATAAAATTTAATAATTCTTCGTAATTTGACAAATATTTACTAGTCTTAAGAAAATCTTCCCACTGCTGCATATTTTAAAAAAAGTGGACTTTTAGAGGCTTTTTTCAATAAAAACATGGAAAACCTCATACAAAGTTTTCAATGCTAACCGGCTTGTTATGTTATTTACATCTAGTGTAGGTGCAACCTCAACGATATCAAAAGAATCTATATTTAATCCCCTAAATAAAGCTGTAATAAAAGACATTGTTTGCATGGATGTTAATCCGAACGCTTCGGGCGTTCCAGTACCTGGAGCATAACAAGGATCGTTTGCATCAATATCATAGCTAATATAAATTAAATATTTTTCATCTTTATATTTATCTATTAAATAATTAGCAACTCTTTCAATCCCAAGTAATCTAATTTCTTCAGCCTTAAAAACATCTAGTCTAGGATGTTTCTTAAATGTCTCTATTTCTTGTGATTCAAATCCTCTTACACCTACAAGAACAATATTTTCTTCATCATAGCCATATTCAAGCGCTCTATAGTTTGGACAAGCATGAGAGTATTTGCTTCCTTCATATTCGTCGCATATATCTGGGTGCGCATCTATATGAATTATCACAGGTACTTTATTAATGGATTTTGCATAATCAAAAAAAGCTCTTTCAGAAGCGATGGAAATTGAATGATCCCCTCCAAAAATAAGATGTAATCCTTGCTTTGTATACATTTCATTTTTAAACGATGCTTGAAGTTTATTAAAATCATCAGCTTTAAAATCGCCAATATCAAATATTTTAACTTTCGTTAAATCATTTCCTAATCTATCAAGCGCTGGCAAGCCATAGCTAAGTTCCCTTAAAGTTTTTGGAGCAAAAGCGGCTCCTTTGCCAATTGAAGCGTTTCCATCAAAAGGAACTCCTACTAAAAAAACATTTGCTTCTTTTTCGTTTATTGTTAATAAATCTCTAAATTCTTTCATTTTAATTCTTCTTTTCTAATAAATTTGCATTATAAATTGCTTCAATAATAGATTCAGTGTCTGCTGAGGAAACAAACTTGTCAGCCATAATCTTATCTCTGACTTCGTGTGTTAAATTGCAAGGTCCACCTATACACCCTCCGTTACATACCATTCCTTCAACGAAGTTAAATTCACAATTAGGGTTTTTCATCTTCAACAAAGCAGCTTTAATGTTATCAATACCATCGCATACAACGCCTTTTGCTTCAAAGTCAACATGAGCTTCTTGGAGCGCTCTATTTACAGCTGTAGTTAAACCTCCACACTTAGCAAAACCTCTTCCATATGCACTTCCTTTTTCAAAATTTGATTCTGGAAGTGTAGATAAATTAATTTCTTTTGCATCAAATAAAGCTTGTAACTCTTCAAAGGTTAAAACAGAATCAACATATGGTCTAACTTTATCCCATCTAACTTCTTGTTTTTTGGCTGTGCAAGGGCCAATAAACACAATCTTGCAAGAAGGATCTTTAGACTTAATTACCTTACTAATCATTGCCATAGGAGATAAGTTATGTGAGACCTTATCAACTAACTCTGGATAATACTTCTCTATATAACTTACAAAAGAAGGACAACATGATGAAGTCAGTTTTCCTTTAATTGAAAGTTCTCTAGACTCCTCTAAGGCAACTATGTCAGCTCCTAAAGCAGCCTCAATAACCTTTTCAAAGCCAAGTCTCTTTATTCCTTCGATAACTTGTCCAGTTTTAACTCCATAAAAGTTTGTGCCTATAGATGGAGCAACAACTGCGTAAACATTGTATTTCGTATTATTATCACTGTCTCTAGTTATAGAAATAACATCTTTTATATAAGATTCATCAACTATAGCACCAAAAGGACATGTATAAACACACGCTCCACATTGAATACATTTTTCTTGTAAGACCATTGCACTTCCTGTTTCAGATGGAATAATTGCTTTTTGTTTACACGCTCTTTCGCAAGGACGAACTCTATTTTCAATTGCTTGATAAGGGCAATTCTTTGCACACATTCCACAATTGATACACTTATCTTTATCAATTTTAGCTCTCAATTTTTCATCGAAAGTAATACATTTTTTTGGACAAGCGTTAAAACATCTGTGCGCAATACATCCTCTACATTCGTCTGTAACATGATAACCGCCTAGAGGACATTCATCACATGCTACTGGGATTACATTAATTACATCGGTATTGTCATAAGATGAACGTAACGTAAGTTTTATTCTTTCTTCAACAATAGCCCTCTCTTTGTATATGCAACACCTCATCGAAGGTTTAGGTCCTTTAATAATTGTTTTAGGAATATCTAAAATAGTTTCCGCTAGGTCATTGTTATATAGATGTTTAGCAACTTCAACTAAAACATCGTGTCTTAATTCTTGTACTCGTGTATCAAATTTAGCCATATTAAATCTCCTGGTTATAATTTTAAATTATTGCAATAACTTTTTAAATTAGAAAATATAGTATTTAAATACTGAAATTAAAAAAATCTGAAACTCATTTTGTTAAGTCTCAGATTATATTATTTCAATAAAAATTTTATTATTTCAATTTTCAAAAAGTCGCTATTTTTAGAAAAAAACCTGCAGAACTCAACTAAATTACTTTATTTTTAAGAAAATTATCATAGTAGGCATCAACCAAAATTTGTTGCATATCTTTTACTAAAGGTATACGTGGATTAGCTGGTGTACATTGATCTTCATATGCCGAGTAAGAAAGTTCTTCAACTTTGCTGAGCCATTCTTTTTCGTCAATGCCTTGATCCTTAAAACACATTTTTTCTCCACATTCCTTACCAAGTTCATAAACAGCCTTTGCTAATGATTCGACACCCTCTTGAGTTGTTGAAGCTTTTAATCCTAACAAGCGAGCAACTTTTGCATATCTCTCATTTGCATCGTATACATTATATTTAGGCCATGTAGCAAGCTTTTGAGGAATTTGTCCATTATATCTAATTACATATGGTAGCAATATTGCATTTGCTCTACCGTGAGGAACATGGAATAATCCTCCAACTTTATGAGCCATTGAGTGGCACATTCCTAAGAAAGCATTAGCGAAAGCCATCCCTGCCATAGTCGATGCATTATGCATTTTTTCTCTTGCTTCAAGATCATTTTTACCATTTTTAACTGCTCTTGGAAGGTATTCAAAAACCATTAATATTGCTTGAAGAGCTAAAGCATCTGTATAATCGCTTGCCAAAACACTAACATATGCCTCTAATGCATGCGTTAAAACATCTAATCCTGTGTCAGCTGTAACCATGGATGGTAAATTTGTAGTAAATTCAGGATCAATGATAGCAATCGTTGGAGTTAAAGAGTAATCAGTTAATGGATATTTTTTATTTTCAGCTCTATTAGAGATAACTGCAAATGGTGTTACTTCACTTCCGGTTCCACTAGTTGTTGGAATACAAATTAATTTAGATTTCTTTCCTAATTCTGGATATCTAAAAGCTTTCTTTCTAATATCCATAAATTTTTGTTTTAAATCATCAAAATTTACCTCTGGATTCTCGTAAAATAACCACATTCCTTTTGCTGCATCCATAACACTTCCGCCACCTAAAGCAATTATTGTATCAGGTTGGAAGCTCTTCATTAAGTCACTTCCTTTTTTGACTGTAGTGATATCTGGATCAGGCTCAACATCAGTAAATAATTGAATAGTTACTTTATTTCTTCTTGCTGCTAATTCATCTATTACTTTCTGCAAGAATCCAAGTTGAACCATCGAATTATCAGCAACGATAAATGCTTTATCGACTTTTTTAGCATCTTTTAAATATTGAATACTATTTCTTTCAAAATATATTTTTGATGGTACTTTGAACCATTGCATATTGTTTCTCCTTTTGCCTATTCTTTTAACATTAATCAAATTCAATGCGCTGACGTTTCCGCTAACAGAGTTATGGCCATAACTACCGCACCCTAACGTCATTGAAGGAAGAAATGAGTTATAAACATTTCCTATTCCACCAAAAGTAGTAGGAGAATTCCAAATAATTCTACAAGCCTTTAATCTGGTTCCAAATTCATCGACTAAATTCTTATTAGATGTATGAATACAAGCGCTATGGCCTAAGCCACCTTGTTCAACCATTTTTTCGGCTTTTGATATACCGTCACTAGAATCATTGGCTTTAACAAGTGCTAAAACAGGTGATAATTTTTCTCTAGTTAAGCATTCTTCAGCACATACATCCTTACATTCGACTAATAAGATAGGTGTTTTTTCAGGGACAGAAAAACCAGCTGCTTTAGCAATATCATAAGCAGAATGTCCAACAACATCTGAGAATAAAACTGTAGCTGTATTATCTTTATTTGGTCTAAACATGTATTTTTCTAATAATTCTTTTTCTTCTTTATTACATAAATATGCGCCGTATTTTTTAATTGAATCCACAAATTCTTTATAAATTTCCTTGTCTATAATTGCAGCTTGTTCGCTTGCGCAGACCATACCATTATCAAACGCTTTAGACATTAAAATATCGTTTGCAGCTTGTGCAACATTCGCTGTTTTTTCTACATACGCAGGAACATTACCAGCGCCAACACCTAACGCAGGTTTTCCGCAACTATAAGCTGCTTTTACCATTGCGTTTCCACCAGTAGCTAAAATAGATGCTACATCTTTGTGTTGCATTAAAGCAGTTGTAGCTTCCATTGATGGATGCTTGATCCACTGTATACAATTTTTTGGTGCTCCAGCAGCCTCTGCAGCTTTTGCAATAATTTCTGCTGTTTCAGCAGAACATTGTTGTGCATTTGGATGAAATGCAAAAATAATAGGATTTCTTGTTTTCAAACTAATTAAACATTTAAAAATAACAGTACTAGTAGGATTTGTAACTGGAGTAATACCACAAATTACGCCAAGAGGATCTGCTATTTCAGTAATACCTGTAACAGGATCATCGTTAATAATTCCGACAGTTTTCATATGTCGAATTGAATTAGTTACATATTCACAAGCAAAAAGATTCTTTGTACATTTGTCTTCAAAAACTCCTCTTTTTGTTTCTTCAACAGCGTGTCTTGCTAATTTCTCGTGATTATCCAAAATTGCAACAGATGCTTTTGCAACAATATAATCAATTTTCTCTTGATCTAAAAGTCTATAATCGTCTAACGCTTTTAAACCATTATCGACTAACTCATTAATTTCTTTTTGAACAGTATTAATTTCTTCCATTTTTATAATCCTTTCTTATTTTTCAAATACAATTTATGTGATAAAGTAGCTAACGAAGATGCCATATCCATATTAGAAACAATGGTATTTTCTCCGACATCTAAACTAACAGGGGCGAAATTCCAAATTCCGTTCATCCCACAAGAAACAAGTTTGTCACATATTTCTTGCGCAACCCCATGTGGAACAGTGATAATTCCAATATGAACGTTAGATAATGTTGTCTTTGTCAGTTCCTCTAATGAATCTATATTGTAAATCGGTATGCAATTAACAGTTTTTCCTATCAGAGATGGATTATTATCAAAAGCCGCAACAATCTTTAATCCATAATTGGAAAAACCATTAAAATTAAGTAGTGCAGTGCCTAAACTTCCTACTCCTACTAGCAAAGCGTTATTTGAATTATCCATTCCTAAACTAGTTTCAATATCTTTAATGAGGATACTTATATCTCGTCCACGATTTGGCACTCCATCAATATTAGACACTAAGGCAATGTCTTTTCTGACTTGTTCCTTGTTTAAAGAAAGACAATCAGCAATTGTCTGACACGAGATGTATTTCATCCCATTACTTGATAGCCTCCTTAATAAGTCTAAATAAGAAGGCATTCTCTTTAATTGATTTGTAGTTAATTTAACTTTTTTCATAATTCAGTATTTTCTTACTGAATAAAGTTTACTAAATTAAATAGCAAAAATAAAGTATTATGTTAGATTTTCATAAAAGTATAAAAACTAAGTATTTTTAGAAAAAAACCTGCAGAAATCAATTATTTTATAACTTTTTCATTTTATAGCCGTTAGCGTTTGAGGTTCTAATAAACTGACATATATGTTTATCGGTGCTTAGCTTACGTCGAATATTTGAAATAAAAACTCTTAAACCATTTTGATCCTGGCCATCTTTTCCCCGGATTTTTTCAATAATGAATGAGTAGGGGAGAACTTCATCAAGATGATTTGAAAACAAAACTAATACTTTATACTCAATATTTGTGAAATGAATTTCTTTATCACGAAGAAAAACTTGTTTTTTGGAATAGTTTATTTTTAAATCCCCATTAATAAAAATATCATCGGAAGAAGACCTATTATATCTAAATAAATTTTTTATACGAGCCATCAATTCATAAGAATTTATTGGTCGATTTATCACATCATTTGCACCACTATTAAAGGCTATGATGCGGGTATCAACATCATTTCTGTTATTTATAAAAAGGACCGGAATAGAAGAGTTTCTTTTTCTAAAAATTTCAATTTGTTCAAGACCACTATTTTTTTTATTAGAAAAATCGATAATAACAACATCAATAATTGCTCTAACGCAGATGTTAATGCAATCAAAAACATCATTTGTCAAATAAATTCTATAATTATGAGAAACTAAAATAGTTCTCAAATCATCGATTGTATCTCGATCGTTATATAGTAAGCACACTGACCTTTCTTGCATATTTATATTTTTAAACGATTTTGTATTTTATGCAATTTTTTTATAATGAATTCAAAAATTCTTTTATCTCGTTTACTTTATCAAGTTTTTCCCAAGGTAAATCAAGATCGGGCCTTCCAAAATGACCATAGTTAGATATATCTTGGTACTTAAAAGAAGGCTTTTTTAAAGAAAAATTTTTTATTATCATTCCTGGTCTACAATCAAAAACTTTATTAATAAGCTCTAAAATTATTTTATCGTCATATTTAGAGGTTTTAAATGTAGAAATACTTATTGATTGAGGTTCTGGTTTGCCAATAGCATAACTAAGTTGAATTTCAATTCTTTTTGCTACCCCAGCAGCAACTAAATTTTTTGCAATATACCTTGCCATATAAGCTGCAGATCTATCAACTTTTGAAGGATCTTTTCCGCTGAATGCTCCACCGCCGTGTCTTGCACTTCCTCCATATGTATCCACAATAATCTTTCTTCCAGTCAAGCCTGTATCTCCCATAGGCCCACCAATTTCAAAGCGCCCTGTTGGATTAAACAAAACTTTAAAATCTGTATTTAATCCAAAAGATTTGACAACAGGTAGCATAACTTTATTGAAAATTTCATTTTTAAATTCGTCCATAGTAACGCTACTATCATGTTGAACGGACATTAATATTGTATCGATTCTAGGCATTTCTTTATCAGTGTAATCTATTGTAACCTGGCTCTTCATATCAGGACGAGCATGAACTAGTTGTCCATTCTTTCTTTGCTTTGTAGCTTCTCGAACCAATTTGTGAGCAATGCTGATAGCAAGTGGCATATAACCTTCTGTTTCATCACTAGCATAGCCAAACATTATGCCTTGATCACCTGCACCTTGTAATTCAGGACTTTCTTTTAAAACGCCTTGCCTTATATTAGGAGATTGTTCTTTAATGCAATTAATTATCTGAACATTTTTAAAATTAAAACCTAATTCATCAGAATCATATCCGACTTTTTGAATAACTGATCTAGCTACACTTTCATAATCTATTTTTGCTTTTGTAGTGATTTCTCCACCAATTACAAGTAAATTTGTTGTAGCAAAACACTCACAAGCACAGAAAGAATTTGAATCTTCTTCCAAAACAGCGTCTAAAATTGCGTCTGCTATTTGATCACATAATTTATCTGGATGTCCCTCGCTAACGGATTCGCTTGTAAATAAAATCTTATTCTCCATATACTTCTCCTAAAAATAAAACCTTCCACTTTTGTGGAAGGTATTGAAATCAACCTTACTTATCGTTCAAAGTGTGGGAACTTTGCTTATAGAGAGCACTTACTTTAAAAGAGTTGCTACCGTGTTTTTTCACTATAACCACACGGTTCTTGATAAGTAAATATATAATATTACTTTTTGTAGTATCTTTCAATAATATTGTCTTTGTAAAAAAGTCATTATTTTTAGAAAAAAGCCTGCAAAACTAGAATATTTTTCTAAATTAAAGAGTGTTTAAAATATCATCAATAGCTTTTGATAATTCATTTGGGCAAGATGTACCACGGCCTCCGCAATCGGTTCCTTTTAAAAGGTCGCGAACTTCTACAAGGTCTCTACCAACGCATAATTTACTTACACCCTGTGTATTGCCAGGACACCCTCTATTAAACACTACAGAGATAATCTTTTTTGTTTCATCGTCATAAGTAATTGTGACTGATTGAGAACAAGTTCCGTGGTTTTTGTGTGTATATTCTTTAATCATTATTTAACTATTTCTCCGTACACAGTGCCAAAACAACAACCTGCATTGGACTCATCTGTATCGATATGCATAGCTAAAGAAAACTTAGGAGATACTCTAACAACAGTATCACCAAATACTATCGATCTACCAGTTCCTTCTACCTTAACACCGACAATATCACCATTCGAAACGCCAAATTTTTCAGCATCTTCAGGTGTCATATGTATATGTCTTTTAGCTACGATGCATCCTTCTTTTAAAGAGACTTCAGCTCCCGTAAGTGGATTACGTAAAGTAATTGGTGCGCTTCCAGCGACATCTCCAGATTCTCTTATTGGAGCACTAACACCAAGTGTTCTTGCGTCTGTTGCAGAAACTTCTACTTGGCAAGCACTTCTGACTGGTCCTAATATTGAAACACCTTTTATGGTATTTTTTGGTCCAACTACATCTAATTTAGTATTTGAAGCATATTGTCCAGGCTGAGAGAGCATTTTTTTAACTTCCAATTCTGCTCCTACACCACATAAAACTTCTAATGCTTCTTGAGTAACATGAATGTGTCTAGCACTTGTTTCGATTAATATTTTTTCCATAATATCTCCTAATAAATATTTCACAATATTTATTTAAGCACTTTTTTAATAATAAATCACTTTTTTGAGTATTAAATTTATAAAATATGTATTTGTATCAAATCAAAATTAATTTTTTCAATGTAATTTTTACTTATGAATAAAATATACTGACATTTTACATGAATAATGGCTACTAACATTTGATGTGAATAATCACACATAAACGCGCAAATAGAATTAAAACTCTTGAAAACAGCCGAGACATCCTATATTATATTTAGGCATGCGAGAATGGCGGAACTGGTAGACGCGTACGTTTGAGGGGCGTATAGGGCAACCTGTGTGAGTTCAAGTCTCATTTCTCGCACCATTTTTAAAAGAAGTTTCCCCAAAGATTTTACTAACAAGTGAAAATAAATTGGGGATTTTTTATTATAATTTTATTTTTATTCATATAAAAAAAGCGGATTTCTCCGCTTTTTATATAAACAAACTTTGAAATATTATCTCTTAGAGAATTGTGGAGCTCTACGAGCTTTCTTAAGACCGTATTTCTTTCTTTCTTTAACACGTGGGTTACGAGTAAGCATACCATTAACTTTTAATGCTGCTCTATCTTCACCTGCGACTAATAATGCTCTTGCGATACCTAATCTAACTGCTCCAGCTTGACCAGTAAATCCACCACCGCTAACAAAACATTTAATATCGTACTTGCCTTCAACACCCAAAATTGTCAATGGTTGTTTTAAATCTAGAACCAATGTAGCGTGTGGAAAATACTCATTGACATCTCTATCATTTACAACAATTTTTCCTTTTCCTGGTGTTAAATAGACTCTTGCTATGGAAGATTTACGTCTTCCTGTTGCATAACTTACTTTTTTGCTAGCCATAATTACTTACCTCCTAAGCTTTTGAATGTTAATGGAGTAGGATTTTGCGCTGTTTGTTTATGATTTTCATCAGCATAAACAAATAACTTCTTGTAAATTTGTCTTCCTAATCTTCCTTTTGGAAGCATTCCCCAAACAACTCTTTCCATTAATTCAACAGGATAATTTTCTAACATTTCTTTAAGAGTACGAACTCTCATACCACCGTTGTAGCCAGAAACATTATAATATTTCTTGTTGGTTAATTTATTGTTACCACTTACGCTAACTTTAGCAGCATTAATAACAATAACATAATCACCGCAATCTTGATTTGGAGTATAAGATGGTTTTTCTTTACCCATTAAAATTACAGCAATTTCGCTTGCGAGTCTTCCTAATGGCTTGTCAGTAGCATCAACAACATACCATTTTCTAGTGATCTCTTCTTTTTTCAAATTTGTAGTTTGTCTGTTCATATACACATTCCTCCTTAAAGTATAAATCTTACCGGGACTTAAATTTAAGTTTAGTGCCGATTAGAATTATATTCTAATAGCCTAAATATGTAAAGATTAAAATGATTTATGCCGCATGAAATTTATTTATTTCATATTGCAAAAGAAATAATCCTAGTGTTAAAATAATACAGCGATGGCGAAATTGGAGAAGAGGCCTAACTCACCTGGCTGTGAACCAGGCATTCACCGGTTCGAATCCGGTATTTCGCCCCAGTTTGTATATTAGTATCCTCAATAAGTTAATTTTAAAAAAATAAATTACATGAGGATTTTTTATTTCTATAAACAGTTTTTCTATTTTGCTATACATTATTTATATTGAAAATTTAAAAAAATAGTTTAGTTTTGCATGGTTTTTTGTAAAAATAAACACTTTTTAATTTATAAAAATTTTATAGTTATTTAACAATATTAATGTTTGTAGTACTATATGAGATATGAATATACGGTCAAATCCTTTCGATAATGCTATTGCAATTGCTTACTCAAGCGCGTTCGATTCAATGCCATCTGCAATAAAAGATATTTTTATCGCCATCAGTGGATTCGGTGATAAAGGTGTCTTCTTTATTATTGTTGGTATATTACTCTTGTTTTTTGCTAAAACTAGAAAAATAGGTTTAACTTGCTTAATCGCAGCTTTACTAACTTTGATATTTAATGATTTAATTTTCAAAAATATCTTCGACAGAGCTCGACCATTTCAAGATCCTAACTTAGTTACTCAGCTTCAAGCTGTTGTAAATAATAATGGACTTCCTTATGGTATTATTCCAGATTCAACATCTTTTCCTAGTGGACACTCATTTACAGCTTTCGCTGCAATTGGCGGTTTAGCTTCTTTGCTTGTATTTGATAAAGATGAAAGAAAAAGCTATATTGCTCCATTAATTTTATTCTCAATCGTAGGCATAATAATTGCTTCAAGTAGAATTTTACTATCACATCATTATTTCACTGATGTTTTAGCCGGCTGTTCTTTAGGTCTATTATTCGGATTTACAACTTATTTTATTATCAAATACGGTGATAAATTACTAAAATTTATTAAAACAAAACTACAAAAATAAGTTCTTTAAAGTCGAATTAAATTGAGGGGAAGTTAAATTAATTTCGTTTTTAGAAATTTGCTGATAATATCTTTCTACGGAATTAACATCTTCTCCTTTTTCTTTTGCTAAAAGCATCGACACAATCATAAAAAATTCTTGAATTGATTGTATGTAATCACATTCATTAATGCGAATAATAAAATTCGATAAAAGATATTTAATCTTATTAAATGACAAAAATTTGTCTCTATTTTTATTAATTGATTTTTCTAATAAAATTAATTCCTCATCTGAAAAATAAGTTAAAAGAGTTTTATCGTAACGAAATTTCTCTACATATAACTCCAATCGAGATTTAAAATTTAATAGATTATAGTTAACTAAGTTACCTTTAAGTTCATAGTTAAAATTGACCATGAATAATCTACCAGCTATGTCGTCCCAATGAGGAGAATCAAATGAAGTAAGTTCAACCGCTGAATGAATCAAACAATGCATTTTCTCTGTTTCTGACATTCTAAAAATAAAATAATTCTTAAATTTTGATAAAAGCTTAGACAAATCATAAGCTTCATCTTGATAATCTTTTTGAATTTCTTTTAAAACTTTATAAAGGTTGTATGAAGGCAAATAGTCACAAATAGAATATCTATATTGTCTTTTCTTGCTGCGTTCTTCACGATAAATTATGTAATGCCTTGCAACATCATAATATCCTTTAGACATTAGCTGCTTTTCAACTAAATCCTGAACTTCCTCAACACTAGTTGTATCATCTTTTATAATACTGACAATATCTTTCTCGATATTTCGAACCTCTTCTTCTTTAAATGTTACGTTCGTAGACAAAAAGGCTTTTCTTAGTGCTTTAAATATTTTTTCTTCATTAAAATCCTCTAAAGTACCATCTCTTTTAACAATTTGCTTAGTCATATACAAAAATTATATATTAAAGATGACTTTTTTAAAACTAAATATTAGAATAATCCGGGGTGATAAATATGCGGAAAAAATTCATTGATTTCGTTAGTAAAACAAGTTCCGGAATGGCAATGGGGCTCTTTGCTACTTTAATTATAGGTACAATTGTAAAGCAACTTTTTAGTCTAGGAGAAGGCTGGCAAATTGGTATCGATATTGGCAAAGCACTTATGGGGTGTATGGGTGTTGGCATTGCTTTAGGTGTCGCTTTATCGATGAAAAAAGAAATGACAATTTTGGAAACTGCTAGTGTTATGGCTTTAGGAGCGATAGCATCTGCATTGGACTTACAAGCTTATAACAATCCAATTCCAACATTTACATTAAATGGCGGTAGCAAAAATCCTCTATTAATATATTTAGTAGTTATTTTTTCAATTCTCATAGTTAAAAAAATACTTATCAAAAAAACGCCTATTGATATAGTTTTAATTCCTTTAACTTATATTTTTATCGGAAGTATTTTAGGTTTTGCATTTTTATATCCAAGTTTTTACATAATTTATGGAATTCAATACATAATTGAGGTTTCTATGCCATTAATTCCAGGTGTAATGTCAGTGATAATAAGTGTTATTGTAGGTATGGTTCTTACAATGCCTATTAGTAGTGTCGCTGTTTGTACAGCGATCAATATCGGTGCAACTCCTTTAGCAGCAGGAGCTGCCTTAATTGGATGTACCGTGCAAATGATCGGCTTTGCAACAATGTCATTTAGAGCTAAAAATAGTATTGGAAAATCACTTGGCGTAGCAATCGGAACATCGATGTTGTATCGGCCTAATATAATTAAAAAGCCTGCAATTTGGCTCCCAACAATTCTATCTAGTGCTATATTAGGTCCTATTGGAGTCTGCTTGCTAAATACAACTTGTACATTAGCTGGTGCTGGTATGGGAAGTTGCGGATTAGTCGGACAAATTAGCTCATTAGAAACAATGGGATATTCAAATTATCAAGCTTATCTTTCTATTTTTATAATTCAAATATTAGGGTCAGTTTTATTAACTTTATTATTTGATTTTGTTTTTAAAGATTTATTAAAACTTTACTCAAATGATGATTTAAAACTAGCTTAGTAATTCGTTGCTTGGTAATTCTTTTTTAGTTATTGATAATAAATTAATTATTAGCAAAACAAAACTAACACCAAGTACAATAGACCCATTCCAGCAATTCCAGATATCATTCCATCGATGTTTGATTTGAGAATGGTTCCTGTAACTTATAAAGATCCTCTAACACACATCATAATAGCGGTAAATAACAGCCCACCGTTGAAACAGCAAAATGATCTATCAAATAATCTTTTATTATTAACTTCATATTTTTCTAAAATAAGTCCTATAAGAAGAATAAAAACAACTCCAAAACAATAACGTGAGGGTGAATAACTCTTAGCATCGTATAATCGGTAAAGTTAAACCCTTTAGTAAATTCTCTGTAATAAACGCCGAATAATAAACCTAAAATGGCACAAACTAATGAATATTTTATATACTTTTTCACGAACACTTCTATGCTTATACTAACATTTCTTTATTTAAAAAAATAAAAAATAGTTGGGTTTAGAGAGGTTTTTGTAAAAAAATTGCACTTTTTTAAATATCACTTAAAGTTGATACACATATTTTATATCAAATGTTATAATTTTTTCATGGCGCGTAAGAAAAAATTCACTAGAGAAATTATTATTAACTCATGCGTTGAGCTTATTAGAAACGAAGGTTTTGATACATTAACCATAAGAAAAATCGCAAAGAAAATGAATTCTTCAATAAATCCGATTTTCTATGAGTTCGGTACATTAGATAATTTAAAAAGGGCAACAATACTTAAATGTATTGAAATTTACAATACTTTTATTAATGAAGTGCCTAAAATTGATAGCAAACCTTACTTATCATTCGGCATAAGCTTCCTAAGATTTGCCTATTTAGAACCTAATATTTTTAATGTCTTATATTTATCAAATGAAACCGATAAACTTATTATTAAATTTCACCAGCAAGAAAATTCTAAGGCAATTGAAAAGATAAAACTTGTTACTTCTTTTGATTTAGAAAATTCGGCCATTATTCATAAAAATTTAAGTATCGCTGTATTAGGTCTTGGTGTTTTATTATCGCAGAGAAAAATTATTTACAATGAAAAGGAAATTACGAAATTTTTGATAGATTTATTCAATGGTCAAGCTTTATTAATGAAAGAAGGGAAATATGAACATAATTGAAATTAAAAATTTAAAAAAATCTTATAAAGATATTATAGCAGTAAATGGGATATCCTTTTTTGTTGAAAAAGGGACGCTATTTGCATTTTTAGGAGTAAATGGTGCAGGCAAGTCAACAACAATTAACATTATTAGTGGTTTACTTGATTTTGATGAAGGTGAAGTCACAATAGATGGATTAGATTTAAGAAAAAATCTATCACAAATAAAAAATAAAATCGGAATTGTTTATCAAGAAAGTAAACTGGATGCAACATTATCTGTGTACGCAAATTTATACAATAAGGCAGTGCTCTATGGACTTTCAAATGCAAAAGCAAAACAAAAAGCTAATGAGTTAATTGCGATGTTTTCAATGGAAGACTTCAAAAAACGACCTCTTAATAAGTTAAGCGGAGGACAAAAGCGCCGAGTGGATATTGCAAGAGCATTAATCAGTGATCCAGAGATTTTAATTTTGGATGAACCTACAACCGGTTTAGATCCTCAAAATAGAAAACTAATATGGAAAATTATTGATTCCTTAAAAGACAAAGGAATGACGATCTTTTTAACAACTCATTATATGAACGAAGCCAATGACGCAAATTATATTGTCATTATTGAGAAAGGTGAAATTCTTGCTAAGGGCACACCACTTGAATTAAAAAACACTTATGCTGGAGATTACATCTATGTTTACAATGTGTCTGAAGACAAAATAAAAGAATTAAATAAAAAATATAAGGAAGTTGCGAGTGGATATAAAATCGAAGTTAAAAATACTTCAGAAGCAACCCAATTAATCACAAAATATCCTAATTTATTTCAAGATTATGAGGTGTTGAAGGGAAATATGGATGATGTTTTTATTAATGTCACAGGGAAAATTTTAGGAGATTAATATGAAATTTTATGTATTGCTAAAAAGAAATTTAAGTTTATTTTATAAAGACAAAATGCTATTTTTTGTATCTTTAATAACGCCTCTTATATTAATTTTACTGTATGCAACATTCTTAATTAATGTGTATAGGTCGACTTTTTTAGAGGCTTTGCCATCACAAGTAGTCATCGATAAAACTCTAGTTGAAGGCTTAATTGGAGGGCAGATGATGTCTAGCTTATTAGCGGTCATTCCTATTACAACAGCTTTCACAAGTTCTACTTTAATAGTAAGAGACAAGACGAATAAAGCAATCGATGACATCTCCATGACACCTACTAGTAAAGTAACAATTATACTCTCTTATTTTTCTACCACATTTATAAACACTCTTTTAACTTGCTTCGTCGCAATGATAGGTTGTTTTGTCTATATTGCAATTGTAGGATGGTATATTAAATTTACAACTATTTTATTATTACTATTAGGAATAATTGTAATGACTTTGTTTGGTTCTCTCTTTTCATCTATCATTAATTACTTTTTATCGACAGAACAACAAGTTGCAGCAATATCGACTATTGTTTCTTCTTGCTACGGATTTATTTGCGGGGCATATATGCCACTCAGTCAATTTCCAATTGGACTGCAAAAATTTATTAAATTCTTGCCAGGAACATACGGGACATCATATCTAAGATATGTTTCAACTATTGATACTATAAACGCATTACAAGAAGCAACAGGAATGGGTGATGATATCGTTCAAAATATTCTTCTATCTATTGATGGAAGAATCGAATTTGGTGAAACATTTATTCCTTATTATTGGTGCTTATTAATTGTATTTTTAATTACAGCGCTTCTTCTTATCATCTATTGTACAATTGTTTATTTAGGAAAAAACAATCATAAAAAAATTATTTTCTCGAAAAAAAGTTGAGTTCTGCAGGGTTTTAATCAATATACTTGAATTTAGTTATGCTTTAATTACAAAAGAAGGAGCACTATTTCTTTCTTCAAAGCTTACTCCAGTAGCTCCTAAATCTCTTAGAGAATAAGCAAATCCTTTGTTTGCATTATTGCCAATTAAAAATTGATAAATAGAACTTTGAATTTCAGTTGAAATGCTATTAGCATCAAAAAATGTATGATATTTATTAACGACTTTTAAAATATTTAAAATTTCATCATAAGTCAAATTATTAATCTCGACACTAGAATGGTTAACATTGTAGGTAAACGAAGTTTCATTTAATTGTATTTCGCAAAAAGAAGAAAAGTAAAAGGTAGATGGTAAATGCTCCCGAAACTTAAATTGTGAATTATTATCATATATGTCTTTAAAACTAGAAAGTCCCATTTTAATAACAACATTTGAGATAATAGAACTATCATTTAAGCTAGAAAACTCTAATTGCACAATTTCAAACGAAATTTCAATTGTGTCAAATGTAATTTTGTTCAGATTTTCTTTTGTTAAAAAATAGTTTATAAATGATCCAGTTTGTTTTGAATTTAAAACAATATCGTGACTCATTGAACTCTCAATATTCGTATTAATTTGATATTTGTCGCTTTCGGAATAGGTAATTAAATTATTTACCGCACCGTTTATTTCATTAACAGTCGATGAAAAATCACTTTCACTGAATCTAGAGCTATATTTTTGTTCTTCGTTAACTGATTGTGTTAAATGTATAGCAGACTTAATCAGTTTAATGCCATCTGCATCAAAAATAAGTTTCATACACAACAAGTAAGCTCCAAATAACGACGAAATAATTGCAGCAATCGATGCAATGACAATCAAGAATATTCCCCACCAAGGTATTTGTTTCTTTCTTTGTTCCATAATATTACTCCTTTTCATTTAATTGTTTCATATGGTCTAAATAACCTTCATTAAATTTATTGACTATTTCATATAAAGATGCATTTTGATTGTTTGAAGAAATTAAATACAAGTCTTTTAAGGGTATAACAATTGATTTGTTATTTTTTTCTTTTAGTGAATCAAAACCAAGATTATATATATTGACTAGTAAACTCTCTCTATCTAAATCCTTATACTCACTAATAATCCAAGATTTAATTGCTAAATCTCTATGATAAACAACTTTGTTATGTGTAAATCTAAACAAAGTTGAAATACCAAAAACTACTGGGACTATTAAGATTAAAGTAACGTACCGTGGCATGTATTTAAACAATTGATAAATATCTCTCCAACCACCATTTTCTTCTTTAACTATTAAAACCATAATTGCGTATGCAAGCGCATATAAAGCAAACGGAATTAATACTAAAAAAGAATTCAATAGGTTAATCTTTTTATCGCATGACACAAAATAAAATAATAAGACACATAAAACAGGGCACAATAAATGTAAAAATAAGTTCATACCAATTAATGCACTAATACCGTTTCGAGGAAAAATTAAACAAAGCGAAAATACAAAAGTCAAGAATACACAAATTGTCGCACAATACAAAACCTGAAAAGCCCGATTAGGGACTTCATATCTTTTCTTTAAAACTCCTTGAATAGTAAAAGAAACAATTAAAATGCTTGCAACTAAAGAAAGTAAATTAGAATTAACAGTGAACAAGTGAAAAATAAATACTCCCCTTTCTGGAGTTATCTCGTTTGGCTTTTCTAATAATCCATAAACTACACCGCAAATTGTAAAAATAATAATTAAGCTTGCGCAAATACAAGATACTAAATTTCTAATATAATTTATTTTATCTAAATTCGACTTTTTCGATTTGTTTTTCATTTTGCCCCCTTCAATTTTTGCTTAATAAAATCTATTCCTAAAATGAGAAAATAAGGGACAAGCCCTAAAGCAAAAAATGCGATCAAAAATGTAAAATAATAAACTGGATATGGCACAAATGGCCTAACTAAATCATCTATTATTGGAAATGTAGCTGGAAAAGTAGGATATAAATAGAACAAATTCAGCACTGGTTCGTTATTTAAACTGTTCGTAATATAGTTTGCGCAAACAGCAACTAATGAAAATACAATAAAAAGCCCAAATCCTTTTATATAATCTATAATGCCTTTTTTCTCAAATTCTTTATAACTAACAAACACAAAGGCACATATCCCGATTAATAAAGTGTGAAAGAGTGCGGTTTGCAAAGAAAGAGCAATATATTTTTCTCTAAGCATTGCAACAGGATTAACAAAATACGCTATTGCTGCAACCAAATTAATAAAACTGATATGACCAACTAAGCAGTCTTTAAAAAAGCCTTTTTTAAAAACAAAAAACAATGGCAATAAAAACAATGGTAAAGAACATATTTGAAAAGGTATTAAATCTAGAGAAACATGTCTGACACATATTGCATAAATATCTCTAAATAGTTCAGTAGAAAGCAAAAATAAGCCCGAAATACTAGCTATTAAATCACGTTTTCTTTGGTTTTTTTCGCCTTGCATAAGGTAACCGAAATATATTCCTAAAGCGAAAAATATAACCGCTAAAGCAATAAATAAAATATGTAACCAACCAAATTTAGTTAATTCCTCTTTCCACATAAAATCCTACTAGTATATTTTATATGCAAATAAAAGTTTTATAAATATATTGATTTAAAAAAACCTGAATGTTTCCATCCAGGCTATACAAAGCATTATTTAATGACTATAAATCATAATAAAATTCGCCATTAAATCTCTTCGAAAGTCAAATTGGTGGATCTTGCCGGGATCGAACCGGTGACCTCTTCCATGCCATGGAAGCGCTCTCCCAGCTGAGCTAAAGACCCAACGAGAAAAATAATATATAAATTAGCTCAAACTGTCAAGAAATTGAACATAAAATCATTAAAATAATAATTGAAATTTAGAAAAAATACAAAGGTTTAGAAGGGTTTAAAGAAATTTCAAAGACTTTTTATATAAATATTTAAATCCTCATAATTTCCATAGCAATAAGCGTTATACAAAGCTGTTGATAGTTTAAGTTTTCCTTTAGTTTTTGCTACAAAGTTCAAGAAATATTCGTATATATAAAGCACTTCATAAAAAGTAAAATCATCTTTATATATGTTTCTTATCTTATTTTTGGTTTTTATCGAAGCTCTTATTGTTGAAGAATCGTAATAATTAATCTTTGTTTGTCTATATATTGCAGATATAAAATAAGAAACATTTTTGAGAAAGTTATAGCGAATTTTGCTGTTTAAAGATAAGAATTCAGTTTCTTTAGAAATCAATTTCATAAATTCATAAGTCTTATTAGCAACTCTGTAATTATTCCCGAACATCGAAAAATCACTGTCTTTAATTAAAGTAGTAAATTCATTAAACTTTTCAATTACTAAATTAGGAGAAAATAATTCAGCTTTATATATATGATCAAAAATTTTCTCTTTAAAATCATTAAATATTACTTGTTCACCGCCTCCTAAAGTAGCTATATTTGAAACGACAATAATTTTCACTTTTGCCAATAGTAAATTTGACACATAGGACAAAAATTCGTCATAATCACTTGACCCATATCTTTCAAAGTCATCAAATATTACTAAATATTTTGCTATATTGTCTTTTTTTAAAGTAAAGTCTAATGAAATATCCTCTTTAATTCTAAAAGGATTGATGGAACAAGGAATTAATGATAAAACTTTCGAACGCTGCTCTTTTTCTACTTCCATGTACAAAGAAGTGTTGATTTCGTCAACATTTCTTAAACCTAGCATTGAAACATAATAAACTGGTACTTCATGAAATTCCTCGATAAAAGATCTAATTAAATAGGTTTTACCGCTTCCCCATTTACCATCGATTAAAATAACGTTATCGTTGCTTCTATAAAAATTTTTTAATACATCTAATAGTTCTTTTTTGTTATTCATAAATAACCTCTTTACCAATTATTATTATATTTATTTGAAACATTTCGTTAACAAAAATAATAAATTTTTTACTTTTTTATAAAATTTGTCCAATTTTTATAATAATGAATCAAAATATACAAATAATTAATTTGTTTTAAATTTAAAATATAATTTTAGATTATTTCTAGCTTCTTCACTAGTGTAAATTATTTTCTTAATTAATTCGCAACAACTTGCTTTAATGCAATTTCGACAAGTACTTATTGATTTAGTTTTTGCACATTTTTCTAATAGAACATAAGTTTTCACAAAATACAGGCTTTTTACCATCTACACAACATCATTCACAATTAATCATTTCTTTTGTGATGCCAACATTATTTAATTCCAACCATCTTTTTGCAACTTTTTCTCTTAAATAATCTTCGTTATCAGTTGTCACTTTATAAACTTCACATTTCTAACAATTCAAACTACAAAATGCTATTAAAATTGAGTTCATAAAATCTTCTTGATTTTTTTATAATGTTTTGGAAGCATTTGATCATGTTAGTCATAACGTGATCTCTAAACATCTGAAGAAACGACTGTTTAATTAAAGCTATAGAGATCGTCAAACCATAAAATAATAAGCGATTTTACAAAATGGAGCCCTCGATCAGAATCGAACTGACGCAATACCGAACTTAGGAGGTTCGAGCTCTATCCACTGAGCTACGAGGGCATAATAATTTTGAAAACAAGATAATTTTACAAAAAACCTTGCAAAACTCAACTAAAATTTAGAAAAAATCATCAAATAGTGACATTTGGTTAGTGTCAGTAAGTCCTTTTAATACACCAAGCTTATCCAACAATTCCATATTTGTCTTTGATAATTTACCTCTCTTCATCAAATCATTTTTAGAAATAAAAGATTGTTCTTTACGTGCCTCGACAATAGTTTTTGAAGCGACTTCTCCCAAGCCATCCAATACCTTGAAAGGAGGGATTAGAGATTTAGTTTCTTTATCGACAATAAAGTTTACACTATCGCTCCTTTTTAATGAAATATTTTGGAAAGTAAATCCTCTTTCTTCCATCTCTAAAGCAACATTAAGTGTTTTTTCTATTTCTTCTTCTTTTTCTGAAAGTGCAAGTTCAGGATTATTTGAAGACCTTCTTGTTTTAAATTCAACCAACTTCTCATAAATGGCGTCTATTCCTTTAATCATAACCGCAATATCGTATTGTTTGCATCTAAGAGTGAAGAATGTAGCGTAATATTCAAGAGGATAATAAATTTTATAATATCCAACTCTTAATGCCATCATAACATATGCGCAAGCATGACCCTTAGGAAATAAATATTTTATTTTGTTACAAGAATCAATGTAATATTGAGGGACATTATGAGCCTTCATAGATTCTTCATTTGCCGGAGTAAGTTTTTTTCCTTTTCTAACAGCTTCCATGATCTTGAAAGATTCACTAGAATCCATACCTTTTGAAATAAGAAAAGTCATGATGTCATCACGACATCCAATTACTCCACGTAAATCTACGATGTGATTATTAATTAACTCTTGAGCATTATTATTCCAAACATCTGTTCCATGAGAAAGGCCAGAAATAATTAATAAATCCCTAAAAGTATGAGGGTTTGTTTCTCTCAACATTTGTCTAACGAAATTGGTTCCGAATTCAGGAAGCCCACTTGCTCCGTTATCTTTAGGCAAATATTTATGCTGCAAATTTAAAGCATCATCTGTTGTAAATAAAGAATACACCTTAGAATCATTAAAAGGTATTTTATGACAATCGAAGCCAGTTAAATCTTCCATCATCTTCAATGCTTGTGGATCCTGATGACCAAGCATATCAAGTTTCAAAATAGTATCGTGAATTGAGTGAAAATCAAAATGAGTAGTTTTCCAATCTGCCTCAACATTTCCAGCTGGATATTGAACAGGTGTAAAATCATAAACATCATATTTTCTAGGAACAACAACTATACCGCCAGGATGTTGACCTGTGGTTCGTTTAACGTTTGTACATCCGTATGCCAAATAAGCGATATAAGCGCTTGAAACAGATGTCCGAGGTACTCTTAAAAAATCCTCATAGTAATTTTTAACAAAACCAAAAGCGGTTTTAAATTGAACTTTGGAAATAGTGCCAGCTCTAAAAACATTATCAACACCTAAAAGTACTTTTGTATAGTTGTGTGCTGTTGCTTGGTAATCTGTAGGAAAATTTAAATCAATGTCAGGAACCTTTTCAGCATTAAAACCTAAAAAAGTTTGGAAAGGAATATTCTGTCCATCACCTATCATTTTTTCTCCACAATGAGGGCACACTTTTTCAGGCAAATCATAACCACTAGTTATATCATTTCCTTCATAAAACTCAGTATGTTTGCATTTAGGACAACGATAATGTGGAGGAAGAGGATTAACTTCAGTGATTCCTGCCATTGTAGCAGCGAAAGATGAACCGACACTTCCTCTACTGCCGACTATATAGCCATCTTCGTTAGCTTTTTCTATCAATTTGTGCGCAATATAATATGTGACACTATAGCCGTTTGAAATAATACCATGTAGTTCTTCGTCTAATCGTTTTTTAATTAATTCTGGTGGATTTTCACCATAATTTTTCTTTAAATTTTTATAGCATATCTCTTTAAGCATGTTTTCACAATTATCAATTTCTGGAGTAAACAATTGATCAGGAATTGGAATAATTTCTTCGCACATATCGGCTATTTTGTTAGTATTTGTAACAACATATTCATATGCTTTCTCATCGCCAAAATAAGAAAAGCAATCAAGCATCTCTTCTGTAGTTCTAAAATATTGATCTGGATTTTCAAAAGGTGGTAAGTCCTTTCTATAAAAAGGATTCAAAGGATGGTTTCCTCTACCAACAGTTTTATTTCCAATAAATATGTCTCTATAAATTTTGTCCTCAGGATTAGCAAAATGGACATCTCCTGTAGCACAAATTAATTTGTTCTCTTTTTCAGCAACTCGTACAATATCTCTTATATATTTGTTTAAATCTTCATATGAGTCGATCTCATTAGTATTAATCAAAAATGAATAATTATCTATTGGTTGAATTTCTATAAAATCGTAAAAATTAATGGCTTTCTGCAGGGTTTTTTCACTAGAAAGCATACTTTTTTGAAAAACCTCGCCATTAAAACAAGCGCTTCCGACTATTAAATTCTTCCTATACTTTTCTAAGACAGATTTTGGTGTAAATGGTGCGTAGCCCATATGATCAATATGTGACTCTGAAACAATTTTATATAAATCTTTTAAACCTAATCTGTTCTTACAATAAACAGTGCAATGATAAGGCCTAAAAGTTCTTCTCTGTAAAAGCTCATTTGGCATTTCAAGATTTTCTAATTGTTTTAAAGTAGCATTTTTGAAATCTTTATTAATGTATGTCCTTAAAGCAAGAAAGCATTCGCTTAAAACTTCGGCATCATAATCAGCTCTATGTGCACTTTCTTCGTCATAATTAACTTCAAATCTTTTGCATAATTCTCCTAAAGAATGGCGGTTTCTATCTGGAAAATAAAATCTAGATAAAGCTAAGGTATCTATTGCAGGTATGCTTAAAGAAAAACCTTTTTCGCGTTCTAGTGCTTCATTAAGCATTCCATAATCGAATTCAATATTATGAGAGACAAGTACACAATTACCTATAAAAGATAGTATTTGGTCCAAAACATCACCTATTTTCGGACATGAAGATACCATTTCATTTGTGATATTTGTTTTTTCTTCAATTTTCTTAGGAATTTGTTTGCCAGGATTAATTAATATATCTAATCTATCAACTACAAAGCCATTTTTAATCTTTACAGCACCAAATTCAGTAATTCGATCATATTTTATAGAAAGACCAGTAGTTTCTAAGTCGAAACATACAAAATCACAATCATCTAATCTTTGATTCGTTGGATTTTTGCTAACATGCAAAAAATCCTCTATTAAATATAGCTCACAACCATATAAAATTTTAATTCCATACTTTTTAGCCGCTGCTTGCGCTTCAGGAAACGCTTGAACAACACCGTGATCTGTTACGGCAATTGCCTTATGACCCATATGTTTTGCTAATTTACAATAGTCTGCTATTTCAGTAACACCATCCATTTCAGACATTTTGGTATGAAGGTGAAGCTCAACTCTTTTTTCGCCTGCAAAATTATCGTCTCTTAATTCTTTATCAGGTAGTAAATCAAAATAGTGACACATTACATACAATTCTTTTCTGTATTTTTCTATGTCTACCCTTCCTTTTATACGTATGTTGCATCCAAGCTTAATCTTTGCAAGAGTATCAGGAGATAAAGATGTATTATTTGAAATTATGGTTACATAAATTGCTCCAGTTTCATCTCCAACGCCAATTCTATAAATAAGCTTACCGGATTTACTTTCTCTAGGGTCAGCTATTTCAAAAACCATTCCATTGAAATCAACTGCACCACTATTTTCATTTATTCCACCGATTTGAAAATAAGCATAATTTCCTTTTTTAAAAACATCATTATGCCTTCTTTCTTCTTGCATTCGATTATAATTTTCTTGAAGAGAAATAACTAAATCATTCTCTGCTTTTTCTTTAATATCTTGAAATTCTTTTTCAGCATCGACTTCTTCTTCGTCATCAATTTGATCTTTTTTTGTCATTGAAGTTATATTTTCTTTAAGCTTGTAAATTGAGACATTTATCTTGTAGTTTAAACATAAAAATTTCAATAACCCTTCTAAATCCAATTCTTTTTTACAAAAATCATTATATTTTGCTTCCTCAGTAAAAGTGATATTTATAGTTTCATTTACTACTGTTATATCAAAATCAGGATTTTCGAAAGTTGCGTTAAAGTACCATTCCCTAACTAATTGGACAATATCTTCACTAGGGTAGGCAAACGTATATGAAAAAATAATTTCATAGCGATAGCTGACAATATTTGATAGAGCTTGTATAAACTGTTGTGTTAGCTTAAATGTCCAAGGCGAATCTTTTTGAATTGAATAAAAGTATGTATTATCTTCGGTTTTAGATCTTCCAATGTTTAAAAACTCCATGTCAAAATCTTCGAAATTTTCGATTTTGATAGACTTTAAAAAACGAATAAAAGTTTCTTTACCGTTGATCATACTAGAATAAGCCAATTATATCTTTAATTAAGATTCCAACAGCCAATGCCATTAATAAAGCTAAGCCAATATAGGAAACAATATTTTTAATTTTTTCAGGTATTTTCCACTCTTCAAAAGCAGCAATTCCTGTTAAATTATTTTCCTCTATAAATGTCTTTTTAGCATCAGAAGCAACAAGATATTGCTTATAAAATTTTTCCTCAGTTGTCATTTCTTCAGGAAGTTTATTCAAATTACAAACTGAAGCTAAATTATTTTCATCAAATTTTTGGTTCGTTGTAACATTAAATTTTTGCTTAATGTCATTAATTTCTGAGTTTAACTTCTCCAACTCTAATAAAAGGTTTTTGGAAGTTTTCTTACCATTTTCAATATTATATTTCCTGCGTTTAAAGAAATTTACTGCTCCTTCAACTATAACAACAAGCATTTGCCATCCATCCAACCCAGGGAATGGTAATAAGTTGAATAATGCTAAGTTTACACTGATTACACCCCAAGTATTTAAATAATAATTAAAAGGATTATTTTTTAAAATCTGTGTTGTTTGGGTAAGGATAGCAACAGGACCACCAACATTATTCCATCCGCTTCCAACAAATAACTGGCCAAGCGCTTTTGCTACAACCGTAGTTGCATCTACCCATTGCTCGCCAGCACGTTGAAAACTACCCCAGCCAAGCCAATATTTTTTGTAGTTAAGACCAAAGCCAAAGTCATCTAATTTAGTTTTACTTTTCGCGTTAGTCAATTTCAAATATCCATATTTAATTGAATTGTCTTCTTTATTATTTATATATTTATAACCGACTCTAAAAGGCGTAAAGGAAGTTTCTTTGTCAGCAGAAAAAGTATAAGCAGTAACCTTATTAGTCTGTTCATCAACTGCAGGTAAATAAAAAGAGCCACTTTTTGTTTCAATAATTGCTTTACCTTCACTATCGATTCCTGTTTGAATATCGTATTGGACATTTTCGTAAAGTTTTGCTGAATATATTTCGACAAAATTACTCAAATCGTCAAGCGCATATATAGAGTCAATATTTTTATAACCTAAAACATAATAATATGTTTTTCCATCAATTTCTTGTGTAAAATAACTGTCTTCATATATGTGATCGCTCGAATTTAGTGGCTTAAATAAATTTGCAAATGTATATGTCTTTTCATTATCTGTTTTAAAATAAAAAGAGCCTACATTCATTGCAATTGGGTCTTCAGCACTAAATTCAATCGGAGTGCCAGTATCATCTACGAACATCGCTTTTTGTATATATGTATCAACTGAAGGCCTAAACACATTAATATATCCAAGATCATATTGAGGAAAACAAGAGGCACTTATGAAAAATATCAAAAAAGCAAGTACAAAATTCATTACAATTCCGCTTGCCATTATAATTATTCTTTTATATCTTTCGATTCCTTCTAGTGAACGGCTTTTAGGAATATCAACTCCGTCTTCTAATTGAACTCCTTCCCCGTACATCGAAACAAAACCACCAAATGGAAAAATTCTAAGTTGAAAATTTGTCTCTCCTTTTTTTCTCTTAATGTTGATTATTTTTGGACCGAATCCAATAGAAAAATCTGAACAGTATACTTTGAATGTCTTTGCAGCAACTAAATGTCCAAGTTCATGTATTACTATTAAAACGCTTAATGCTATTATAAATAAAATTATTGAGAGGATTGTCATATCTTTTTCCCTTTCTTAATCAATTTTTGTGCTTTTTTTCTATATATTTTATTTATTAAAAATAAATAATTATATGAATACGCTTTATGAAAATCTGCACCTTTAAATATTTTATCAACAATATTAACTATATCAATAAATTTAATTTCATCATTCAAAAAAGATCTGACGCAGACTTCATTTATTGCATTTAAAATCGTGCCTGAATCTCCGCCGTTTTTATCAACAATATTAGCAAATTTTAAAAATCCAAATCTTTCTTCAGTTAATGGTAAAAATTCATAATTATCATAAGTATTTATTTCTACATCATCAAATTTATTATCAAACAAAGGTTCTCCATAATTTAAAGCATAAGAAATAGGGATCTTCATATCGTTTGGGCCAACATTTAGAACATAATTACCATTTTTCAAATGTATTAAACTATGAACTTTAGATTTTCTATTAACGATTGCGTGTATTTTCTCGATCGGAATATCAAATAAATAATGAGCTTCAATAAGCTCAAACGTTTTATTCATCATTGTGGCGCTATCAATTGTAATTTTTTCGCCCATTTGCCATGTAGGATGTTTTAAAGCGTCTTCTTTTGTTACATTCTTAAGCTCTTCTAACGATAAATTATAAAACGGTCCGCCACTAGCAGTAATAATTAATTCTTCGACCTCATCTAAAGTTCGACCATACATGCATTTTTTTAATCCAACATGCTCACTATCTATCGGAATTAGTCGACCACCTTTTTTTAATGATTTATTTATTAATTCTCCCCCGCAAACTAGAGATTCTTTATTTGCTAAAAGCAAGGTTCTTTTTTTCTTAATAGCAACTAAACTAGGCTTTAATCCAACAAAGCCAACTAAAGCATTTAATACAACAGCCCCATGTAAATAATTGATCAAATGTATTAATCCTTTATTACCATAAAAAAATTTTACACTTTTATATTTCTTTTTATATTTTATATAGTCTTTTTTATTCTTTACACATATCGCTCTTACGTTACCAAAATCCGATAATATTTGATCTATAAAAAAAGCCTTATTTCCGATAGAAAACCCTGCTAAAGTCCACTTTTTTTCTAAATTTTTTAGTAATTGAATAGATTGGGTTCCTATAGAACCACTAGCCCCAAGAATAATTAAATCCATATTAAATAAGTGGTACAACTAACTCAATTATAGTAGTGGCAAAAATAAAAGTTATATATAAGGAATCCATTCTATCTAAGATACCACCATGTGCGCCTAATAAAGTTCCAAAATCCTTAATTCCAAAATGCCTCTTAATACTCGAAAAAATTAAATCACCAACAGTGCCTAATAATGGGGCAATCAAGGAGATAATTAAATAAATATACCATCTATCAAACGTAAAAGTCTGAAACAAAGGTAGCGATGAGGCAGATAAACTAAGAGCAATAGAAAAAGTGAATAATGTACTTAATATTACACCACCAAAAAAGCCTTCCCAAGTCTTTTTTGGAGAAATGTTAGGACACATTTTATGCTTTCCAAACAATACACCTACAAAATAGGCGAACACATCATTTAAAATAGCTCCCATTGCTATATAGATTAAAAGTAATGCGGAAAAGAAAAGTCTAGAATCAAGTCCTACAAAAGAGTCGTAAACATTTGTACCTACATTCGCTGCATCAAGCGGTTTTAATAATGGAATATTTCTTAAATACATAATGCTTAAGCTTCCCAAATAAATAAAAATTTCCATTGATATAAAATAAAAAGCCAGCGAAATCGAAAAATTTTTATCGGTTAAAACTATTAAGAAATTGCTAATAAATATTAAAAATATAAAAAAAGATATGAAACGGAACGAAGAAAAACCGTGTACTAAATCATATACAGGCGCGCCCAACTCCATATTAGTTAATATAGGAGTTAAAATAAAAGGAATAGCAGTTGAAAATAAGGTTGCAATATAAATCTTAAAATCTGACTTGTATGAAGCTTTTGTTGTTCTAATTAATTCATACCCAGAAATGCATAAAACAAATAAAACAAGCGCAAATAACAAATAATCACCGATCAATACCGACGGCAAAACAATTAAAACAATTATAATGGCCATTGCAATACGAGAAGCCATTGATTTTTTAGTATCTTCACTCAGTTTATTAACATGAACATCGTTATTAGGCATATTAAAGGCTCATGATTTCGTTTTCTTTTTCCTTAAAAGCTTTTTCTATACTTGAAATAGCTTCATCAGTAACTTTTTGGATATCTTCCTCTGCCCTTTTACGAGTATCTTCTGTATAACTTTCATCCTTTTTTAAGGAATCCATTGAATCTCGTCTTATATTTCTAATTGTAATTTTGAATTCTTCTGAAGTTGCTTTTGCTTTTTTTGCTAGCTCTTTTCTTCTGTCTCCTGTTAATTCAGGCATAATTAATCTAATTTGATTGCCATCAACAATTGGATTAATCCCAATATTGCTCGCATTAATAGCCGCAACTATGCTTTTAATATCTCCTCTATCGTATGGGACAATCAATAATTGCCTAGGTTCAGGCACTTTTATTGATGAAATCTGATTAATAGGCATTCTGTCGCCGTAATAATCGCACTCCAAATTACTTAGTAATGCAGGCGAAGCTCTACCAGTTCTTAATGTTGCTAAATTTTCCTTAAGTGAGTTAACAGTTGAACTCATTAATTCTTTTGCTAATTCTGCATATTGGTCCATAATTTACTCCTTTATTGTTGTTCCGACACTTTCATCGATTAGAACCTTCTCGAAATTGTCAATATCATTCATTGAAAACACTCTTACTAGAATTCCTTTGCCCTTAAGCATAGAAACAGCACTTTGATCCATCAC
>JAXDXW010000049.1:0-2944 GCA_034087725.1 Candidatus Onthovivens sp.
CTGAAAGCGATGGAACAGTTAAAGCGATTAAGGAAGAAGACAAAGAATATATTAATCAAGTAAATTCAGTTACTAAGATGATTATTGAACATATAAAACCAGTTGCAGATTATCTTCGCGAGAATATTTTTAAAGAAGATAAGATTATGACTCAAGAACTATCAATAACTGATGATAGAAAGGTATTAGCTCTTTGTGATTTATCTGATAGCAAAAATGTTGTGGAGATTAAAACTTATGATGTTTTAGATAATGATAATAATTTAAACAAAAAAATTGCTAGACAACTATACTTCCAAGCAAAGGGAAGAAACACATATGTTCTTTCAATTAAGTTTGATACTCATTTTAACGATAAAAACTTTGAATCTATAGTTGATGGCCTTAATATCTACTTATACAAAGCCGAATTATCTGAATATGATCCAACAAATATTGTTAAGGAAAAATATTAATGATACTGAAATTGAAGTTTTAAAGACTATAAATGAAAATCCAAATATTTCTAAAATGAATTAGCATCAATGTTTGATTTGACACCAAGAATGGTTGAAAGGTCTCTTTTTGTTTTAGAAGTTCTAGGTTATATCTAAAAAAGAAAATCCTTCTGGGAGAAAATCACCTTGGATTATATTAATAAATATTGATGATATAAAAACTTGTTATACTATGGATGGATATAATACAAAAGTCGTTAATCAATAGACACATTACCTCTCATAATTTGTGGGAAATGAAATCCATAAACCATATGTTATATATGTTATAATTATGCTAGATTTTACGAAACGAGGATTTTAATAATGAGTGATTATCAGTCTATTAGTATCAAAAATGCGATGGGTAATATTGCAAATAACTCATATCTTTTACCTGCAATTCAAAGAAAATTTGTTTGGAGTATGGAACAAGTTGAAAAATTATTCGATAGTATTTTAAGAGGATATCCAATCAACTCTTTCATGCTTTGGAGAATAACTGATTTAAATATAAAACAGGATTATAAGTTCTATCAATTTATTAAAGACTTTATTCAAAGATTTGGTGAGGATAATCCTGATGCACCGACTCAATTGTTAACCAATGATTTTTATGCGGTTATTGATGGGCAACAAAGATTAACTAGTTTATACATAGGCTTAATTGGTTCATACACGATTAAAAAACCTTACAAACAATGGAAGAAAAATGAACATTTAACTCCAATGGATAAAAAAGAACTTTATTTAGAACTAACATCACCTCTTATACTTAATATTGACAATGAAAAGATGTATAATTTCCGTTTTTTATCTACAGATGAATTTAATGAAGAAAAAAATAGTAAACCAAATTTATATTGGTATAAAGTTGGAGATGTTATTAAGTTGCAAAATTTAGCAGCTGTTAATGCATTCTTAATAAAAAACAATTTATTAGATAATGAATTTGCAGTCACAACCTTAACTCAATTATTTAGCAAATTTAATACTGAAAAGATGATTAATTATTATTGTGTTGATGACCAAGATCAGGACAAGGTATTGGATATTTTTATTAGAACAAATAGTGGTGGAACACCATTATCATTCTCTGATTTATTAATGTCAATTTCATCAGCTAACTGGACTCAATTTGATGCTAGAGAAGAAATGAAATCAATTAAGGAAAAAATCTATTCATATGGAAATCCTAATTTCAACGTTTCTCAAGACTTTATTTTGAAATCATTATTAGTTTTATCTGATGTGGATGTTAGATTTAAAATTGATAACTTTGGAAGACAAAACATCGCTTTATTTGAGCAAAAATGGTCTAACATTAAAAAAAGCCTTGATGCTACATTCAATTTGTTAGATCAATTGAATTTCAATGATAGTCTTTTAAGAGCTAAAAATGCAGCTATTCCAATCGCATATTATATTTACAAAAACGACCTTGCTGACAAAATCATAAAATCCAATTATGATGAAAATGACAAGAAAAACATCTCAAAATGGCTGAGTATGTCTTTATTAAAAGGAATATTTGGTGGAACATCTGATAGTATTTTGAAATCGATTAGAAATGTTATAAAAAATTCAACATCAAAGAAATTCCCTGTTCAAGAAATATTTGAAGAATTTAAATCAGATGCTGACAAAAATTATACATTCGGTGATGATGTTATTAAATCGTTCCTAAACGAACAATATGGTTCTGGGACTTGTGGTATTGTATTAAACCTTTTATATCCAGATGTTGTTCTATCATATGGAAAGAATGTTGCCCAGGATCACATGCATCCAAAATCAGTTTTTGAAGATAAGAAAAAACTAGCAGCTTTAGGATTAACACCTGAACAAGAAAAGTTTTATAAGGATAAGTCGAACTATAACTCATGCTTAAATTTGCAATTGTTAGAATGTTCTAAAAACGAATCAAAGGGTGATGAAGCTTTATCTAACTGGGCATCAAGTGAAAACAAAACATATACCGATTTATACATTAAGAAAAAGACAAGTCTCGATATCAAAGAATTCGAAAAATTTATTAAGGCAAGAAGTGAAGTCTTGTTAGAAAAATTAAAGAATATTTTAAAAATTTAAGGAGGATTCCTTGTAACAAACTATGATTATCCAGCATTAGTTAAGAAGTTAAAAGATAAACTAATAGTATCTCAAGAAAAATTAGCTAAATTGCTTGAGGTATCTTTTTTCTAAGATTAATTGTTGTGAGAATTGGCATACTGAACCAACAATTTAAGCAAAAAGAAAAATCTTTGAATTATGCAAAGAGAATGGAATCAAGGAGGAGTAGTTTAATGGGATTATTAAAGAAATTTGTAAAAGCAGTTGCTCAACCAGCTATTAATAATCATAAAGGCAAAGTTGGAGAAGCAAAAGTTGATTCCAAATTAAATCCTTGGATTTTTGGAAAGGTAGAACATAGACAAATTAATAATCTCATCCTTTTGGATGATAAT
>JAXDXW010000050.1:0-2164 GCA_034087725.1 Candidatus Onthovivens sp.
ATATGGTGAGGATAAAGTTGCCTTTAGAAATCAAGTTTCTAAAGATTTTTATATTTATCAAATTAATCAAACTTCAAATATGCAATTAAATAGGAGTTAGCCTATGTCAAATGAAAATAATAATATAAATAAAGATGTAGCAAATTCATTAAGCAAATATAGTGATTATGGTCATAAAGGCACTAATGCCATTCTTGATACTGCAAATTCAATCAATAATTGGTATGCACAGCAGTTAAATAAAATATCAGAAGGAGATGTTCCTTCCACTCGATTGGAAACTAATGTCGATAACACTACAGAAGAAATAACACAAGAAACTAATACTCCTAGTAAAATTGAAACAAAAGTTGATGAATATAATGAACTTCAAACAAATAATAAAGAAAACATTAATATTATAAAGAATACTGGAAGAATAAAGACACAAACGGAAGAAATAAATATTGGCGAAAATAGTGAAAATTCAGAAGAATCAGAACTTTCGCCTACTAAGAAAACAAGTAAAATACCTAAGAGAATATCTACAGCAATAAAAGGTGCAAAGTTAATCAATAATGTTACAAACAAAGTTGTCAAAACTGGTAAATCTATTAATACAGGATTAAATGAAAGTGGATTAAAAAGTTTCGAAAATAGTTCAAGTAGAATAATGACTAAACCAGTTAAGAAAGTTGCAAATAAAGTAACTGGAAAAGCTACAAACCTTATAGGTAAAGGAACTAAAAAAGTTGTAAAGAAAATTGGAACGAAAGCTATTGAAAAGACTACAAATGCTTTGGTAAAAATATTAAAATTAGTGGCTAAATTAGTAGCAGATGCAGTAAAGTTAATTCTTTCTATGCTTCCTTCTATAGCACCAATTTTAATTATTATAATCGCAATAGCTTGCTTCTGTAGTTTTTTTGGTATAGGAATGAGTGAAGATACAAAAAAGAGTTATGAGCAATTTATGATTACAGTACAAGATGAATATGATAAACAAACTGTTGATTATTATAATCAAGGCAAAATTGTAGAAGGTGCAATCGAAGGAAAAGGTATGATAAATTGGAAAGCACCACTTTCTATACTTCAAATGTTAAATGGAGATTTAACTTTTGACTTCGCTGAACTTGAGATATTAGCTGCATTTAAGGATGCAGGATTATATGAGAAAATAACAGAAGAAACTTATACCTATGAGAAGAAAACGGAAGAAACAGATGCAAATGGAAATAAAACTACAAAAACAGAAACTGTAACTGAAACTAAGAAGATTGTTACAAATCCTTCATTAGATGATTATATAAACTGGTGTAATAATAACTTTGATAAAATTAATAAATATAAAAAAAATAAAAAATTAGATTATGACTCTAAACAAACCAAATTTACAGATAGTGAAATAGAGCAAATAAAACTATTGTATAATTCTAATTCATTCTTTGATTTATTTAGTTCTGAATTCAAAGAAAAATATGCTTATCTATCTGTTAGTATAGGTGATGAACAATTACAAGCAATATACAATGAATTTTTAGCTAATGCTGGAACAAGGTACTTAATGGATCATAGTAACCTATCTTACGATACTTGTATGGATTACTATGATTGTTCAAGTTGGGTTATTCATTGTCTTGCTCATTGTGGTATTATCAGAATTCCTAATACAGGTGCAAGTGGTATTTACAATAATTATTGTGTACCTATAAATATTAATGATAGGCAACCTGGTGATCTAATTTTCTTAAAAGATACTTATGACACAGGAACTCCTGGTGGTATTTCTCACATAGGAATTTACATGGGAGAGCTTACAATAAACGGAGAAACTGCTCAATGGGTAATTGATACAGGTAGCAATCCTAGTGGAGTTAGAATTAGAAGATATGATAATGGATGGTGGAATGGAAGTCATTTCTACGGATTTGGAAGATTAAAAGGTAATTAAAAATTGAAAGTATTAAAAAAATTCGTAAAATTGCTATTTAGAAGTATGTTCTTTGCAAATATACTTATGGTAGCAATCTGTTTTGAAGGTAAAATAATAAGAATGGGTATAGTATTTATTATATACTCATTCTCTTTTTTTATTTGTATGAAAAGGGGTGATAGCACTGGATAATACGATACAAATGAATTTGTTTGAATATTTTATGGATGATGAACAATTTTCTATACA
>JAXDXW010000051.1:0-9043 GCA_034087725.1 Candidatus Onthovivens sp.
TTTTCTTTATAACTTTTGCAATTTCGCTAAGCATGTTCGCATCAAGGATATTTTGATTTTTTTTATCAGCGAGAGCCTCGCCACTTAGTTTAAGGATTATTCTTTTATATAAAGCCATATTTTCTCCTTTAATTATTATAACAAAAAGGCACAATAATTTGTGCCTTCTTTTAATAAGTATTAAAAATTATTTAGCTTGAGCCATAACTTCTTCAGCGAAATTATCGACTCTTTTTTCAAGCCCTTCACCAACTTGATAGCGAATAAATTTAACAATTTTATTTTTTTCAGAAGCAAGAACATTTTTAACTAATTGTTCTGGATTAAGAATATATGCTTGTTCTTCTAAAGTGATTTCACTCATGACTTTATGAACTTTTCCATTAACAATATTAGCTAATGCTTGTTCTGGCTTGTTCTTTAATTTTTCATCGTTCTTGCATGATTCAAGTTGAATTTTTCTCTCGGCAGCTATTACATCTTCAGGAATATCACTTTCTGAAATATATTTAGGTGCTGATGCAGCAATTGTCATTGCTAAGCCTTTAGCAAGTTGAGGATTATTTTCGCTTAAAGAAACAAGTACAGAAATCTTTCCGCCCATATGAATATAAGAACCTAAGTTTGCACCACTAAGGATTTCAAATCTTCTAAATGATAATTTTTCTCCTAATTTAACAGTTGCATCAGTAAATAAAGGTTCCAAAATTTCCTTTGCTTTGACATCGCAACATGGTTTTTCAGCTAAAAGAACATCAGCACATTTTTGAATCAATTCATTGAATGGATCAGACTTTGCAACAAAATCTGTTTCACAGTTAATTTCAAGAATAACAGCCTCATCACCAGCAGTTTTAACAAAAGTTAAACCTTCAGCAGCAATTCTATCTGCTTTTTTAGCAGCTTTAGCAATACCCTTTTCTCTTAACCAGTCACATGCTTTATCAACATCGTTAGCACATTCATCAAGCGCACGCTTGCAATCCATCATACCTGCGCCTGTTCTATCTCTTAAAACCTTGATTAATTCAATGTTAGCCATTTTTATCTCCTAATTATTCAGCTTTAGTTTCACTTGCTTCAGTTTCTGGAACTGTGTTCTCTTCTGCAGCAGGAGCTTGTGCATTATTTTTCTTAGCTAAATATGCTGCTCTACGAGCTTTTTCTTTTTCAAGTCTTTCTCTTTGCATCTCTCTTCTAGCAGCTAAACGTAAGGCGTTTTCTCTATCAGCTTGTCTTAAAGCATCTTTCATAGTTGCTTCTTCGCCTTCATCTTTTGTATAAGCAATTTCAGGTAATCCACCCTTAGCTTCAACTATTGCATCAGATAATACAGTAATAATTAATGTAACAGACTTAACTGCATCATCATTACCAGGAATAATATAATCAATTGGATCTGGATCACAATTAGTATCACAAATTGCAAAAACTGGGATTCCTAATTTATTAGCTTCTTTTACAGCGTTGTGTTCAATAGTTGGGTCAACAACAATGATAGCATTAGGAATTTTTCTCATCTCCTTAATACCTTCAAGATTTTTGAACAATTTTTCTTTTTCTTTTCTTAAAGCACTAGCTTCTTTCTTAGGAAGGCTGTCCCAAAGATGCTCTTCTTCAGCAGCTTCTAACTCTTTTAATTTTCTAGTTCTTGTTTGAATTGTTTTAAAGTTAGTTAAAATACCACCTAACCATCTATTGTTAATATAGAAAGAACCACTTCTTTCAGCTTGTTCTTTAACAACTTCTTTAGATTGATCTTTTGTGCCAACAAATAAAACTTTGCCGCCATCTTCGACTATTTGTTTTAATTTTAAATAACTTGCTTCAATACCTTCTTTAGACTTATTTAAATCAATAATTGAAGTTCCACTTCTTGTAGCATAGATATACTCACCCATTTTTGGGTTCCATTTCTTAGCTTGATGTCCATAGTGAACTCCTGCCTCTAATAATTTTCTAATAGAAATAATTTGTGCGGAAGGATCACGTACAATTTCTTCCATTGTTAATTCGCTAGCTGTTTCTTCTACAGGTGCAGCTACAACCTCTACTTTTTCTTCGCTCATTTAAGAGACCTCCTATTTGTTAAAACCTCCATTACTTCGAACAAAATCCCTCAATTTCTTGAGACTAGGATTCTGAATTCATAATGTGTGTATTCTTTTGTTTCCAAAAGTCAAATAATTATATCATTTAGAATATTATCTATTCAATGAGGAAATACATCTATTTATTTTTTTCTGTCTTTTCATTAATAGAAAAATCAAAATATTTGTTATATTGATCTTTTAAAGTTTCTTTTGAGACATGCGTATAAATTTGGGTAGTAGAAATTGATTCATGACCTAATAACTCTTGGATTTCTCTTAAATCAGCTCCCCCATCCAATAAATTAGTTGCGCATGTATGTCTTAACATATGAGGATAAAGATCTATATTTAGCCCTGATTTTTGAGATACTTGTTTTAGTATATATTGTAGCCCTCTCTCACTCAATTGTTCACCTTTAGAATTTAAGAAAAAGTAATTAATACTGCTTTTTTCTTTATTTTTTAAAGCAAGCTCTTTCCTAAGATTTTTAGCATACTCAAGCATCGTCTGTTTTGCACTCATCGAAAAAGGAACCAAACGTTCTTTTTTTCCTTTCCCTAGTACTTTTATATATCTTTCATTAAAATTGATATCAATTGTTCTTGTATTGATGATTTCACTATTACGCATTCCAGAACTAAGCATTAACTCAAGAATAGCTTGATCTCGTATCATTAGTTTATCTTTTCTTTCACGATTAGCATTCAAAAGTTGAGATACTTGATTAAAATATAAAACTTTTGGGTATTTAGTAGTTACCTTAATACTTTTCATTCCGGCAAAAGGATTTTTTTGAACTACTTTTTTTCGTAAAAGAAAACGATAATAATGCCTTAGTGCACACGTACTTCTACGAACACTTCTTTTATTGAGATTACGATCAAGCATTAAATAACTAAGGTAATCACGTATAATTTCTTTATTTACGTCTTCTAAATTTAAATTTTCATTAAAAAGAAAATCTTCGAATTCATCGACATCTCTTTTATAAGCTTTAATAGTATTATCAGAATAATTTCTTAAATGCTTTAAATATTTTAAAAAATCGCTCTCGTACCTATTCATTAATTTGATTTACAAAGCAATCAATCGATTTTAAAGCTCTACTAATAACAACATCTTTATCATCGAAGTTAGCCCTATAAATTATACCAAAATTAGCATTCATTGGCGAAAAGTTATTAATACCTGTCTTTGATATATATCTAGCTAAAGCACCTAAAACACTGTAAAAACTAAGCGCTTTATAAGGCTTATTTGTAATTCTTAAGTAAATATAATATGCCGCTAGTAAGCCACTTGCAGCGCTTTCTACATAGCCTTCTACTCCACTAAGCTGTCCAGCAATATATATATTTTTATTCGCTTTCAAACTAAAATCTTCATTTAAAACTTTTGGGGCACATATATAACTGTTTCTATGCATTAATCCATAGCGGATAAATTTTGCATTTTCTAATCCAGGAATCATTGAAAATACTCTTTTTTGTTCACTGTAAAGCAAATTAGTTTGAAATCCCACAATATTATAAAAATTACCTATTAAATCATCTTGTCTTAATTGAACAACGGCGTAATATTCAGAGCCATTATTCTCTAAACCTTTTGGCTTTAAAGGTCCAAATCTAAGCGTATCAACACCTCTTGCAGCCATAACCTCAATTGGTAAGCATCCTTCGAAATACTGAGTATCAAATTCATGAAGTGGTGCTTTTTTAGCATTTATTAATTCATTATAAAATCTTAAATATTCTTCCTTGTTAAAAGGGCAATTAATGTATGAATTATCACCTTGCTCATATCTGCTTTTAAAGTAAACTTTTTCAAAATTAATCGAATCTTTTTCGACAATTGGGGCAGAAGCATCGAAAAAATTAGCACATTTTTCATTTGTTATTTCTTCTATTTTGCTCAGAAGTTTATTCGATGTTAGCGGGCCAGTAGTAATTAAATTAATTCCCTCTTTAATATCCTCAACATCCTCATAAATAATTTCAATGTTTGGGTTATTTATAATCTTATTTGTGATAAATTCAGAAAATTTAATACGATCAACACTTAATGAATCTCCGCTAGGAACTTCACTTGCTAAAGCAGCTTTCATCATCAAAGAATCCATATGCTTCATTTCTTCCTTTAAAAGACCACAAGCATTATTTAACTTCTTTGATTTTAATGAATTAGAACATACTAGTTCTCCAAACAAGTCAGTGTGGTGAGCTGGAGATTTGACTAACGGACGTTTTTCAAAAAGGCGAACTTTAACTCCTTTATTTGCCAAAAAAAATGCTGCTTCACATCCGGCTAAGCCGGCGCCAATTATATTTATAATCATTCTGATTTTTTCTTGATTGGCTCAATATAATCACATTTAGGGTAGTTCGAGCATCCCCAGAAGAAGCCAACCTTTCCTTTTTTTCGTATTAAAGCTGCGCCACATTTAGGACAAATCTTTTTTTCTTCATTTTCCGAATCAACACCTTCTATATACTTACATTTAGGATAATTTGAACATCCGATAAAAGTTTGTCCTTGTTTATTTCTTCTATAGACTAATTCAGACCCACAATTAGGACACACTCTTCCTACTTTTTCAGGTTCTGGTTTAGGCTCTTTCTTAATATATTTGCATGTAGGATAATTAGAACATGCTGTAAATTCGCCAAATCTTCCGTGCCTTAAAACTAATTTTGAGCCACATAATGGACAAATTTCTCCAGTGTATTCAGGCTCATCTTTATACATAACGGTTTTAACCTGATCAAAATGATCTATGAAAGGAGAATAGAACTCATTTAAAACTTTAACTTCATTTTCCTCGCCGACACTAATTTTGTCTAAACTATTTTCCATATCAGCAGTATATTCAACGCTCATTAATTCAGGAAAATACTTTGTCAAAACCAAAGATGTTTTTTTACCCTGTTCTGTCGGTGATAAAATACCTTTTTCACTAATAATATATTTTCTTTGAATTAAGGTTTGTATTGTAGAGGAATACGTAGATGGTCTACCAATTCCTTCATCTTCCATTATTTTTACAAGTTTTCCTTCGCTATACCTAGAAGGAGCCTTAGTAAAATTTTGTTTCTTTTCAACGCTTAATATGTCAATAGAATCTCCTTCTTTAAATAGAATGCTTGAGTTTGGTTCTTTGTCATCAATTTTTAAAATATCATATCCTTCAAATAAAACCTTACTTTGATCGTATTTAAAGGTTACATCATTACTATCTAACAATACCTGTGTTGACTCGATTTCCTTATCGCTCATTAAACTTGCGATTGTTCTATTGTAAATTAGTTTATAGAGTTTATATTCGTGATCAGTTAAATATTTTTTTACTGATTCAGGTGTTCTTTCAATGCTTGTAGGTCTTATTGCCTCATGTGCATCTTGAGAATTTGTAACTTTTTTAGTTAAAGCATTCTCTTTGCAATAACTTATTCCGTATTTATTTACTATAAAATCTTTAGTTTTTGCTACAAAATAATCACTAAGCTTCGTAGAATCGGTTCTAATATAAGTGATTAAACCAGTCAATCCCTCATCGAGCTCAATTCCTTCATAGAGCTTTTGTGCTAAAGACGTAGTTTCTTTTGTTTTGAAATTATATTTAGTAAATGCTTCCTGCTGTAAAGTAGATGTTCTAAAAGGTTCTTTAGAGGAAATATGTCTAGTTGTTTTATTTATATGTGAAACAACTAATGAAGATGAACAATTAGCAGCTATTGCATCAGCCTCATCTTTAGACGAAATAGTTACGCTATTACCTTTAAACTTGAATAATTCGCATAAAATTTCTTGGTTATCATAATTAACTTTTGCAAAAATTTTCCAGTATTCTTCTGGAATAAATTCCTCAATTTCTTTCTCATGATCACAAATAAGTTTTAAAGTTACGCTTTGAACTCTGCCAGCAGATTTAGATTTAATTCTATTATTTATTAATGTAGATATTTTAAAACCTATAATTCTGTCGATAATTCTTCTTGCTTCCTGAGAATGTACCAGATTCATATCGATAGTTCGAGGCTCTTCAATAGCCTTAGTAATCGATTCTTTTGTAATCTCGTGGAATTCCAATCTTTTTGTAGTATCAATTGGAAGATTTAAAAAATTCGCTAAATGGTATGCAATAGCCTCTCCTTCTCGATCAGGGTCGGTTGCAAGAATTACTTCTTCAGATTTTTTAGCTAAATTCTTAAGTTTTTTTACTATATCAGTTTTATCTTTACTTATTGAATAGGTAGCCTTAAAGTTATTATCTACGTCAACACCTAAGCCGCCTTTTCCTTTAGTTGCTAAATCACAAATGTGACCAACACTTGCTTCAACTTGATAGTCTTCACCAAGATAATGAGAGATCGTTTTACTTTTTGCAGGGGACTCAACAATTACTAATTTCATAAACACCTCGTTTGCCTATTAAATATAATGAGGCAAAGAGACTTTGTAAAGCAAAAAAGACGAGTCAAATTTTTAATTAAATATATATCTATATATTAATTACTTTTTTTAAATTTACAAAAGATCAAGAGCATCCTGACCTGTTTCAACCAATAGAGCACCCTCTTTAATTAATGTGTTGCAAAAACTCTGACTTGAAATAGGGTATGGAATACAACCAACAGATTTATTGAATCTCAAAGCAAATCCAACAGTGATTTTTGTTCCACTAATTTCTTTTGCTTCTCCAACCAAAACACCGTCAGCTATCATTGCTAAGATTCTATTTCTCCATCGAAAATTATTAGGATCAGGCTGCACTTTAGGTGGATATTCACTTAAAATTAAACCTCCTGTTTCTATTATCTTATTATAAAGCCGTTCATTTTCTTTAGGATAGCATACATCAATTCCGCTTCCTAAAATAGCTATAGTTTTCTTACCACTATCAATTGCAGCCTGCAAAGCTATAGAATCTATTCCGCGTGCTAACCCACTTACAATAATTACATCTTTAGGTAGTTCCGAAACAATTTTTTGTGTGCTCACCTCCCCATATTTTGTGTTTTCTCTACTACCTATTACGCAGAGTCTTTTTTTGCTTTCATCGCATAAAGAAAGATCGCCTCTATAAAAGAGAACAATAGGAAAATTACAACCACCTGTTTTCTTAATAATTGATGGGTATTCCTCGTCTAAGAGCGTTACATATTTTTCTTTTAGATTATCGAGCGCCTCTCGCATCTCTGAAGATGAATGATCAATTTTTTGCTTATTCTTAATACATTCATACATCTCTCCCCAATCACCTTTATACTTTATTGATAAAAAAGCTAAAATCTCATTTGAGTTCATTCTTATCCTCCTTTCACATTACAAGTCGTAAGAAAAAGTGAAAAGAGGGGGGTTAAAATAATTTAATTTTTGAAAATCTTACAGGTGCAAAAGAAAACCTATGAAATCCTTTTATCGGTCCATATAAATTTAGGGCTTCTAGATGGTCTTTCGTTCCATAACCTTTATTTTTTTGAAAATTATATTGAGGGTATTTAATAGATATAGCTTTCATATATCTGTCTCTACAAACTTTAGCGATTATACTTGCGGCTGCTATACACTCACATTTTGCATCACCCTTTATAATTGGCACAATCTCTTGTGAAAAACCATATAAGTACATTGCGTCTGTAACAATTAAGTCAGGTTGTGTTTTCAGCTTTTTAATTGAATCACTCATAGCTTTTCTACTGGCTTCTAAAATATTTATTTTATCTATTGTTTCACTATCAATATATGTAAGAGCAAAAGAAATAGAATTTTTTATTATATCTAAAAATACTTTTTCTCTTTGCTTTTCAGTTAATTTTTTTGAGTCATTTATTAAAACGTTTTTATAACCTTTAGGCAAAATAACTGCAGCAGCAACAACAGGACCAGCTAAAGGACCTCTCCCAGCCTCATCACACCCCACAATAATGTTGATTTTATCGCTATAATATTGGTCTTCAAAATTGAGCATTTATAACCTCTCAATAGTAAATTTGCAAATAATTCCGTTTTTAAACTCATTAAGAAATATTTCAGTGCTTTTCTCTATATCTGGTTCACCATTTTTTAAAAGAAGGCCTCTTTTAAATGCTAGAAATTCCAAAAATTCAAATAATTCCAAATCCTTATTTGGCAATGAATAGCGCTTTTCAAGTGAGCTCTCATATGATTCCTTTAAAAAATCAAAACATTTTTCTGCAATTTGATCTTTAGGGAGAATATTTTGATTCATAGATCCAATCATAGCAAGATTTATTGCTTTCTTTTTATCTTCATATTGAGGTTGTAAAATACCGGGTGTATCAAGTAATTCAATATTATTAATTTTTACCCGTCTAACATTTTTTGTTAGTCCTGGTTTATTAGCTACATCAACAATACTCTTCTTAGCTAAATAATTAATTAAAGTAGACTTTCCGACATTAGGAATCCCTACAATCATGGCTCTAGTAGATATATTTTTTATCCCTTTTTTTGCCATTTTTTCATCTTTAACCTTGCAGAACTCAATTATTTTTTTAAAAATCAAGTCAAAATCATTTCTGTTTTTTAAGTCAACAGCTATAGCTTTATTACCTTCTTTAGTAAAAAATTCAACCCACTTTTGTGTTTGTGTGTCGTCAGCCATATCTCTTTTTGTTAGAACAAATAGTCTTGGTTTTTTTGCTAGGATTTTTTCAATATATTCATTTTGAGAAGATAAGGGAATTCGTGCATCTAAAAGCTCAACAACAAAATCGACAACTTTAAGTTTGTCTTCAATTTGCTGTATTGCCTTTTTCATGTGTCCAGGAAACCGATGGACATTCTTTACTTGCTGATTCACATAAAAATTATAATAAAAAAGAATCATTAAAGAAACGAAAAAAAAGTGGACTTTCGCCCACTTTTAGTCACTTTTATAAATTTAATAAAATTAATTAAGAATTTGTTTAATTCTTGCAGCTTTTCC
>JAXDXW010000052.1:0-12675 GCA_034087725.1 Candidatus Onthovivens sp.
TAATGTAAATGCTGGTTTTCATGTTTTGAACAATGTTTCAATGACAAAAGGTGAGTGCATAATGAAGGATGGTTCTAAAGAATATACTGTTTACTCTTCGCTTTATGACTTATCAAGTGCAAAATTGTTTATTAAAACTTACGAAAATAACCAACTTAATTGCTATGAACTAAGTCAAAATGATTTGAATTCTCTTAGCATAAAAATTATAGACATTTCGCACAAGGAGAAAATAAATATTTTGAAATAGGGCTTTTTTTAAAAACCCTGCAGAACTCAACTATTTTTTTGTTTTTTAAATACAAAAAATTTATTTTACAAATATATCAAACAAAAAATGATATTTTTAATTTTGAAATAAATATAAATCATATATTCAATTAAACACAAATCATTTCAATTTATTGCATGTAATATTATTATGTATCTTGCTTCGTATTTTATTTGTTGTTTCTTTTATGTTGCAAATATAGTCAAATTGTAAACATTAACAATATAGTAAAAAAATACTGAATATATTATAATTTTATAAAAGGAGATTATATGGAAAAGAAGTATGAATCTTTATTTACTCCTTGGAAAATAGGAAATCTCGAAATAAAAAATCGAATCGTTTTATGTCCGATGGGAGGTACATCTCTTTTCGGTTGGATGGAACCTAATCACTTTGATAAAGAAGCAGCAGAATTTTTCTTGCTGAGAGCAAAAAATAATGTTGGTTTAATTATACCTGGAATCGCTCCTTTAAAAGATACTTTAGGTGGGAGATGGCTGTATCAAAATAAGCACATGTTTAAAGAATTAAAAACTTATATGGAAGAAATCCATAAAACAGGTGCTAAATTATTTGTTCAATTAACGGCAGGTTTTGGTAGAAGTTTTGCCATTACAGATTCTTTACAAATCTTATGCAAAAACAAAGTTCTAGGTACTTTATGTAAGCCTATAATTGATGCTGATTATTTATGCGCTTCCCCAAGTGAATTGCCATCAAGGTGGGCTGATGGAATTACTTGTCGCGCATTAACTATAAAAGAAATTGAGCAGATAATTGATGCTTTTGCAAAAACTGCAAAATTATGCCAAGAAGCTGGTGTAGACGGCGTTGAAATACATGCGGTTCATGAAGGATACCTTTTAGATCAGTTTACATTACCTTATACAAATCATCGTAACGATCAATATGGAGGTTCTTTTGAAAACCGTTATCGCTTCCCTGTCGAAGTTGTTAAGAAGATAAAAAATGTATGCGGAAAAGATTTTCCGGTTTCGTTAAGGTATTCTGTAGTTTCTAAGACTAAAGATTTTTGCAAAGGTGCTTTACCAGAGGAAAAAGATTTTGTAGAGATCGGTCGTGATTTAGAAGAATCAAAGAAAGCAGCAAAATATCTTCAAGAAGCCGGATATGATATGTTGAACGCAGATAATGGTACATATGATGCATGGTATTGGGCACATCCACCTGGTTACATGCCTAAAAATTGTAATTTATCTGATTGTGTTGAACTTAAAAAATCAGTAGATATACCTGTGGTTTGTGCAGGCAGAATGGAAATGGATGTAGGTGCCAAAGCTGTAGAAAATAATGAAATTGATGCTGTTGGTGTAGCTCGTCAGTTTTTAACTGATCCAGAATGGGTTACAAAAATGATAGAGGAAAGAGAGGATGAAATTAAGCCTTGTATCTGTTGTCATAATGGATGCTTTAATATGGCTCATTATAAAGGACACGCAAATGATCAATCCCTATCAGATAGTAGACACATGGCTAGATGTGCATTAAATCCACAGACAATGCATGGTCATAAATATGATTTAAAGAAAACAAAGAAGACTAAAAATATTGCTATTATTGGCGCCGGTGTAGGTGGTTTAGAAGCTGCGATTGTATTAACTTTAAGAGGCCATAATGTAACAATTTACGAAAAAACATCTGATATTGGCGGGGTTTTTGTTCCAGCGAGCGTGTTTTCGTTTAAAGAAAAAGATCGTCAACTCTTATCTTGGTATAAAAAGCAAATTGAATTATTAAATATTAAAATCGTATTTAATAAAGAAGTAAAAAATCCATTAAGCTTGGGAGCTGATGAAGTAATTGTTGCTACTGGAAGCAAAGCAAAGCATTTGCCAATTAAGGGCAATGATAAATTAATTGGCGCAGTTGAGTTCTTAAAAGATATGACTTGCGTTAAAGATAAAGTAGTAATTATTGGTGGAGGTTTAACCGGTTGTGAGATCGCTTATGAACTTTCACTTCAAGGAAAACATCCAATCATAGTTGAGGCTCTAAATGATCTAATGGCTTGTAGAGGTATTTGTCTTGCTAACTCTAGTTATTTAAGAGATTATTTTGACTTGCATAAGACTCCTGTTTACTTAGAAAGCACAGTTTCAGAAGTCGGTGATGGTTACGTAATCATTAAACATAAAGACGGCAAAGAAGAAAGAATTAACTGTGACAGTGTAATTGAATCTGTTGGTTATAAACCTAGTCCGGTTGCTAAACCTACTTATGGTGTATATTTAGTTGGCGATTGCGATGAAGTAGGTAATTTAAATACAGTTATTCATAGTGCGTGGAATGTAGCAACAAAATTGTAGGTAATAATATGATTGAGTACAAAATGAATTTAAGTGAAGAGGAAAAGTCGATTCTAGAAGGAAAAGAGGGCGAAACCAAGAGAAAAATGATGGAAACTCTCGTTCTTTTTGGCGATATTTTTAAAGCAAAAAGAATGGTAAAAATAACTCATAAAACAGGGCATCTTGTCACATCTTTTGGCATCCCACTCTTAAAACCTTTATATAAAACAATGAATGAAATAAATTTAGATGGAATTAAAGCTGAAGGTGGATTTACTATGGATCCAAGACCTCTAGATTATGAAAATGTTAAGTGTAATTTCCTCGAAAAAATTGTTTTTAATAAAATTTTGTATGGAAAACAAAATGAATATGAAAATCAACTTTTAAAAGCTGGACTTATAGATAAAGATTCCTTTAGTTGTGCTTGCTATTTAAAAGAGTGTGGTAATAGACCAAAAAAAGGTGACATTTTATCATGGGCAGAAAGTAGCGCTGTAGTTTTTGCAAACTCAGTTTTAGGGGCAAGATGCAACAGAAATAGCGGAATGATCGAATTATTCGGTTCTATTATCGGAGAAGTTCCTGAATTTGGTTTTTTGCTTGACGAAAATCGAAAAGCAACACGGGTAATTGAAGTAAAAACAACAAAAAAACCTGAAGCACAAATTTTAGGAAGCGCTATTGGAATGAAAGTTTTAGAAGAAGTCCCTTACGTTATAGGATTGGATAAGTGGATTGGCACAGAATTGAATGACGACAATGAAGCTTATTTAAAGGATATGGGTGCAGCCAGTGCTTCTAATGGTGCAGTTGGGTTATATCATGTTGATAATTTGACTCCTGAAGCTAAAGAAAAAGGACAAACATTAATAGTGGAAAATGCTAAACATTACATTATTGATGATGCTGAACTTGAAAGAGTTTATGCCTCTTACCCAAATATGCGGAAGAAAAAGGATGCTAAACCACAATTATGTTTCATTGGCTGTCCGCATTTGACTTTGTCTCAATTAATTAAGCGGAGAGATGACATAAAAGACTCATTGAAAACAGCAAACTTGTCAAAAGTCACTTGCCAAGTAGTTTTAACTACACCTCCAAAAGTTAAAGCTGAACTTTTAAAAAATTACAAAGAAGTTTATAACGATATTTATTCTATGGGCGTAACAATTTCATCAATTTGCCCTCTAATGTATACAAATAATCCGTTAGTTCATGGAAAAGCGATTATTACAAATTCTAACAAATTAAGGACATATTCTCTTGCTCGTTATTTTAAAGATGAAGATATTTTAAAATTAATCACAGGAAAGAAGGTTTATTAGTATGAAAGAATTTAAAGGTAGAGTAATTGCTAAAGGCGAATTTGTTGGCGAAGCTGTAGTTTCTCATCAAGGATTTAACACCTTGGCTAGTTGCCAAAAATCGGCATTAATGAACAAAAAAGATATTATAGTTTCAGACCAAAATAATAAGGATTTATTTGGTAAAAATATTACTGGTAAAATACTTTGTTTGCCAATAACTATTGGATCTACAACTGGCGGATTAGTCATTCAAACGATTTGCGATATGAATATTAATCCTGCTGCCTTGCTTTTTTCTGAAACAATTGATAGTTTAGCAGCCAGTGGAATTGTATTAGCAACCGTTTGGCAGAATTCTAAAATTATATGCATTGACAGACTGGGTGAAGAATTTTTAAACTCAGTAAAAACTGGTGATCAAGTTGAAATTAAATTAGACGGCACGGTAATAATTAAATAAATCTAAACCTGTTTTCTGAAAATATTTTCATTTTTATAATCGTAATTTAAAAAAGTATTATTCAGAATTCAGGTTTTTTCATTTTTATGATGAAATAATTAATACATTAATTATAAATTACTGAAAATATTTACATTTTTCTTTCATATGATAAGATAAAATTATGGAAAATACGAAAGAAAGAGTAACAATTTATGAAGTTGCCAAGGTTAGTGGAGTTTCTTTAGCAACTGTTAGTCGTGTAATTAATAATGTAGAAAGTGTTAAGCCTGAAACCAGACGAAAAGTCTTAAGTGTAATTAAGAAACTAGGATATAAACCAAGCGGGTTAGCACAAGCTTTAGCTACAAATAAAACAACAAACATCGGAGTAATTATTCCTTCAGCAAATTATGTATATATTGCAAATATGCTGAATGGTATTACTGAAGTTTGTAAAAATAAAGGCTTCACAGTCAGCTTATACACAACATCACATAGTAGAGAAGAAGCGTTACATATGCTTGAAAAAGTTATTTCTTCGCATGTTGATGGTGTAATAGTTTTTGATGACGAATTAAGTAGTGAAGATTTAGAAATTTGTTCTTCTTATAATGTGCCTGTAATAAATGTTAATAACAAATTAGTCGCAACAAAAATAGGTTGTATTACTTTCGGCTATGAACATTTAATCAAGCAAATCTTGAGAGACTATTTTAATAAAGGTGATAAAGAGATGACTTTTTTACATGTTCATAACGCAGGTAGATTATTAGCGAGAATTGAGAACGCCTTTATTCAAACACATATTGATAGTGACAGGGAATACAGTATTATGAATTGCGACGATTCTTATCAAAGAACTTATCGTGATTTTATGGAACGTTTTAAAGTTAAAAGAAAAGAATATATTATTGCATATCGTGATTCGATTGCAGCAGCTGTTTTGAATGCGGCGAGTGATTCAGGTTTATCCATCCCTGATGATATTGAAGTATTATCAATTATTGGTACAAAGTATTCGCAAATTATTCGTCCTCAAGTCTCTTCGATGTATATAAATATGCAAGAGGTAGGTCAACGCGCAATGTATATGTTAATTGATTTAATTAATGGTACTTTATATGACAAAGAATATAAATTTGAATCAATATATTTAAAAAGACAATCTACTAAATATTAAAAAATTTAAATAAAAATTATTGTAAAATAAATGAGTTATGGAGGTTTTTTATGGACATTTATGATAAATACATAAGAACAGTTAATGATTTTCCAATTACAGGAATAAAGTTCAGAGATATTACCCCTCTTTTAAGCAATGGAGATAGTTTTCATCAAGCAATCATGGATTTAAATAAACTTCTTCCTTCTTATGATAAACGGGATAAAATCATTTGCGCTGAAAGTAGAGGTTTTATTTTTGGTGCTCCTTTGGCAAGCATGAACAATAAAGGTATTGTTATTGCGAGAAAACCAGGAAAATTACCTTTGGTGGGACTGAGAGAATCTTATAAATTGGAATACGGAACAGCGACAATTGAAATTCCTCAAGATAGTATTAAACCAGGTGATAGAGTGGTAATTTTAGACGATTTAATTGCTACTGGTGGAAGTGCTTTAGCAATGAAGAAATTAGTAGAAAGAGCAGGAGGGCTTCCTATCCTTGGACTATTTTTAATTGAACTTCGTAGCTTAGAAGGTTATAAAACATTAGCTCTTCCATGTGCTAGCATAGTTAGTTATGGTTTACATATTGGCGATAATCTTCAAATTGAAGATGGACCTACAATGTATGCTACTTTTTTAAGAAAAATTGATGAAGAAGATATTGAAGTTAAATTTGAAGATGGTCAAGTTTGTACAATTAAGAAACAACAAATTATCAATATTATTGAAAAAGATGAAAAAGGTAGACTTAATTATCTGAAATATAGAGATTAGAGGGCTTATTATGAATTTGATTGAAGATTTAGAGTATAGAGGACTTATAAAAGATTTTTCTAACAAAGAAAAAGTTATTGAATTATTAAAAACACCACAAACAATTTATTGCGGGTTTGATCCTAGTGCATCAAGCATGCATATTGGTAATTTTGTTATGATTTCCTTGCTTATGAGATTTCAACAAGCAGGACATCGAGTTATTGCACTTGTTGGCGGTGGCACAGGAATGATTGGTGATCCAAGTGGAAAATCTAAAGAAAGAGCATTTTTAACTGCTGCTGATGTTAAAGCTAACACCGACTCGATTAAAAAACAATTGTCTAGATTTTTGGATTTTTCAGATCCTTCGAAAGGAATTGTTGTCAATAATTATGATTGGCTTTCTAAACTAAGTTTAATTGATTATTTACGTGATGTTGGAAAATATTTTGGGATTAATTATATGCTAAGCAAAGATATTGTTGCTAGTAGACTTGAAACAGGTATTTCACTAACCGAATTTACATATATGACATTACAATCATATGATTTTTATACATTATATAAAGAATATGGTTGTAATTTACAGATTGGTGGAGGAGATCAGTGGGGCAATCTCACAAGTGGTCTTGATTTTATTAAGAAAATTGAAGGACAAGACGCTCCAGTTGAAGTAATGACGGCAAATTTAATAACTAAGTCTGATGGAAAAAAATTTGGCAAAAGTGAAGATGGCGCTATTTTTCTTGATGAAAAATTGCTTAGCCCTTATAAAATGTATCAATTTTTCTTTAATCAAACCGATGAAGATGCTATTAAGTATATAAAAATCTTTACCTTTTTAACTAAAGAAGAAATCACTGAAATTGAAAAAGAACATCTTGCTAATTTGGGTCAAAGAGTTGGACAAAAACGTTTAGCATATGAAGTTACTAAGATAATTCACGGTAAAGAAAAAGCAGATGAAGCTGTTTTGATGTCAGAAGCACTATTTTCTGGTAATTTTAAAGCTTTGAATAAGTCTCAAATTGAAGAGCTGTTTAATTCACTAAAGTTTAAAATAGATAGTAATGATAAGTTAGAAGATATTTTAATTAAAATTAAAGCTGCTTCATCAAAAAGAGAGGCACGAGAATTTGTTAAAAACGGCGCTGTTACTGTAAATGGTGAAAAAATTACTGATCCAAATAAAGTGTTCACAAGTGAAGAGCTTCTCGCAGATTCGTTTTTAGTTATTAAACGCGGCAAGAAAAACTTTTATTTAGCTGAATTTTAATCATGAAAATTGTTTCTCGGAATGTAAATGGCATTAGAGCAGTAATATCTAAAGGAAATCACTCTTTTTTCTTAACAAATGATTTTGATATTATTTGCTTGCAAGAAACAAAAATGCAAATGTCTGATCAAGATAATTTTCTTAAAAATTATTATTTTTATTTTTCAAATGCAAAAAAACCAGGTTATTCAGGAACGGCAGTCTTCACAAAAATAAAACCAATTAATGTCTATTACGGGATTAATGGCGATTATAATGATGAGGGAAGAATTATTACTTTAGAATTCTCTGATTTCTTTTTGGTAAATGCCTATGTGCCAAACTCTAAAAAAGATTTATCGCGCATTCCTTATAGAATGGAATTTGAAATTAAAATGAGAAATTATTTAAATGCTCTTAACACAAAAAAACATGTTGTATATTGTGGTGATTTAAATGTTGCGCCTGAAGACATTGATATTAAAAATCCGAAAAATAACCTGAGATCTGCAGGGTTTACGCTAGAAGAACGCGAAAAATTCAAAGAATTATTGAATGAAGGATATATTGATACATTTAGATTTTTTCACCCAAATTTAATTAAATATTCATGGTGGTCTTATATGTTTCATGCAAGAGAAAAAAATGCTGGTTGGAGAATAGATCACTTCATAGTTGATAAAGATTTAATAAGTAAAATTAAAGATAGTGAAATTTTAAATGATATTTACGGAAGTGATCATTGCCCTATTATTTTAGAGTTTAAATAATTTTGTCTGGCTTAATATTTTTATTTACATATTTATAAAAATTAATTATTGCATTTAAATAGATTTGAAATAAAAAACCTTCCCAAATTGGGAAGGTTTTATTGCTACAAAATTTAAAACTATAATAATCTGTTGTAGTATTCGACGATGAATGCTTCTTTTATGTCAGCAGGTAATTCGTTTCTTTCTGGTAATCTAACAAATACGCCTGATTTTTTCTCATCATCGCGTGTGACATAACCGCAAAGGGTTGGAGTAGCATCCATAGCAGCTTTTATAACTGCTAATCCTTTTGAAGATTCTTTTACAGAAATAACATCGTTAATGTTACATAAATAGCTTGGAATATCAATTTTCTTACCATTGACTAAAATATGACCATGGTTAACTAATTGTCTAGCTTGTGCTCTACTAGATGCAAAGCCCATTCTATAAACCAAGTTATCAAGTCTTGACTCCAAAATTCTAAAGAATGCAATACCTGTAACATCGTTACTCTTTGTTGCCATTAAGAATAATCTACGGAATTGTCTTTCGTTAACACCGTACATATCTCTTAATTTTTGTTTTTCTGTCAATTGTTTTCCATATTCTGATGGTTTTTTCTTATCTTGACCATGTTGACCAGGAGCATAAGCTCTTTTCTTTAATTCAACACCAGTTCCGGATAATGAAAAGTTTAGTCTTCTTGAACGCTTCCATTTTGGTCCAGTATTTCTCATATTTTTTCCTCCTTATTGAAATAGCACAATAAAGCAAGGTATAAATTCCAATCTTCGGGTGAGATAATCATACTTTCACCTTGTAGCTCAGGGTACTCGTTCACATAATTTTTATCTCGTCAGACAAGACGTATTTATATGCTGCATTAAAATGCTTTAATATCATACTCAAAAAATGATGAACAGTCAAGTATTATTCGATCGTTTCAATTACATTCGCAAATATAGAACATTTAGATCTATATTTGGAATTTTCATAAATAAGTTTGTTGATTTGCTTAGCATTAATAAAACCTTTTTTAGGATTTTTTACAGATTCAATTGTGCCTTTGATTGTAGCGTATACATCGCTATATTCAAATGATAAATCAGTATCAATCATTCGACAGTTTATTAAAGTAAGCTTTTTGCAATAACAAAGAGGTTGTGTTCCAATAATTGTGCAATTAATAAAAGTTAAATTTTTTGAATACCATCCAAGATATTCACCTCTAATTGTAGAATTTTTAACTGTCACGTTTTCTGAATGCCAAAATGCATCTTTAGTATCTAAATTACTTCCTTCGATATAAACATTCTTAGTATATTGAAAAGAGTATTTCCCCTTAAAATAAATATTAAATAACGATATATTTTTACTTTCAAAAAATAAATATTCACTGGAGATCTGCAGGTTTTTTCCTAAAATTCTTGAGTTTTTCCGACCAAATTCTGGAGAATTAATTATCGTATTTGAGATACTAATTTTTTTACATTCTCGTAAACATTTAATGCCTAGTAAAGAAGAATCGTTAATTTTAATGTTAGAGGAATACCATAAAGCTGCTCGGCAATTTGCTGTCATTGTTGTGTTAGAGATGCTAACTTTATTATTATGCCAAAGTGGATACCTTAAATTTAAATAGCATGAATCCAAAATAATTTGTTTACACTCTTTTAGTGCAGATTCACCATCTTCCTCTCCATCGAATTTAACTTCGACTAGTTTAATATTATGTGAATTATATAACGCTCTTTCTTCACTATAACTTTTGTCTACAATTAGTTTCATATTTAACCCGCCTTCTAATAGTGAACCACAAATTTATTATTAATTCAAATATTGTGAATAGCTAATTTTATTTAGTTATATTAAAGTAAATTTGCAAGGTTTCAGAGTCGATACCAGATGATAAATTTTTGCCACTTACTGTGACATTGAATTTGCCAGGAATAATAGGGGCAGATTTTATTGTTATTTCTTTAGTAGTCTCATTTAAAGATATATAAGGTTTCAATGATAAAGAAATTAAGTAATCAATAGAAGCGTCTTCGCCGGGTGTGAAGCCATAAAAATTACACAAAAAGCGCACTTTATCTCCGGGCTTAATATCAATTGTTAATCCTTGATCAGTTGTTGTAAAAGATGAAACCTCATCATTAATAAGCGGCGTTATTGAAATAAGTGGTTTTTTTAGTTTTGATAAAGATGATGAAATAATATCTTTGGACAAATCAGATAGTTTAAAATATTCACTCCACATATTTGTTAACTTATCGACATAATATGAATTTTTGCTTGCAGTTTGTGAGTTATCAAAAGCTGGTCTGATTATACTAAGCTCATTATTTAAATTTAAGATGTTTAGTGTATCTTTGTAAGCTTTATTAGAAGTGAGTAAATATTCAGGTATGTTATCAAAATAATTAGGAGATAATTCCTCATATTTTGATAATTTTGATGACATTAATGTATAAAAATCATTGTTTTGTTCATTTTTATAGGCAATTACAGTTAATTGCAAATGTTGTAGCACCCCATTATTTTCTATAAAAGACAGCCTAATATCTTTAAAAGATTCAGGAAGTAAGGCTTTAATAGCCTCAGCGTTTTCTAAATCTGGTTTTCCGTCACCATCTTCATCTTTAAAAAGCAAGGAATCAATATTTTGCTTATAAAAGTCGTTAAGTGCGTGAATTGTTTCTTCGGTAAGTGATATTCCTTCAACTTGATTAGAAGAGAAATTTAAAAAAGTATTTAAATCATCTATAGAGAAATTTTCTAAGTCAACATTTTGTAAATCGGAATTAACAAAATTATCTAATACTAAAGAAACAATTGTGGCAACAACTGAGCTAACTGTATTTATTTCATATTCTGAAACATATAATGTATCATTCGAAGATTTATTAAATATAGCAGCGTGTATATTTCCATCTCCGAAATAATAAAAATCGATTGATTGAGCGTTTGAAAAATTATTTGGGTCCCGAGTTGGAGCAATTTTTGGTAATAGTTGAGAACTTATGAGTGTGAGAATTACAGTTCCAATTGGTAGGATACCAAGAACTTTAGTTTCATTTAATTGAGAGAAGTCAATCTTTAAATGCCAATTAGTTTTAGAGATTTGACTAATAATATCCTCCTCATTTAGTGTAGGAATTTGTATTTCGAAAGTAATAGGAAGCAAGATATCAATTTTCGTACCACTTAAATCTAATGAAACATTAGTTTCTAAATTAAAACTAACGCCATTTTTATAATTATAATTGGAATAAGTATCAACCATGTTTATCACATAATTAGGAGATACAAAAAGTGGCCAAGATGTTGAAATAGATGGGTCGAAAAAAGAAGTGGCAGTAATTTCGACAAATCCATAAGATAGTCCTTTTACTACACCGTATTCGTCTACAGTGGCAATTAAATCATTAGAAGATGTCCAAATTAGAGTTTTAGAAGGTCCATATACCTCATAATTCATTTGAAATTCTTCGCCAACTCCAATTATAGTGTTTCCGGTTAAAGTTATAAGAGTTTCCCCGTAATCTAAAATAAAAGAGGCGTCAATGTAGTAGTAGTTCTTATCGCATATAAATTTATAAGGTGATTCAAGAACTTCATTATTGATCAATATTTTATCTGTTTTATATCCTACATCAGAATGAGGAACTATACTGAGTTCATCACCAATTTTATAATCTGAAATATTTTTGTTAAGAGACAATGTGCCGTTAGAAATATTATCCGAAATTACAATGCTTACCTTATCTGAAGATTCATTGCAACTGCAAAGAGAAAAAGATGTAAGAACCAAAAATGTACATAAAATAAAACTTGTTGATTTTTTCATAAAAATCTCCTTAAACGCTTTTAATATAAGACATTTTTTTAATATTTTAAAGATTAAATATCTTTAAGTTTTTTAAAACTAAATCATATAGTTTTAATTATTTTAATCTTGTGTTTGTCATTTTATAATTGAAAACTTATAATACTTGCATGGTAAATAAAAAAATTCTGGCATTATTAGGATGCTGTTCGCTAGGCGTAATTATAGGATCTATTTCTGGATGGTTTTTAGGCCAGGTGGCTAAGCCAGTTAAAGAAGTTATCTATAAAAAACCATGTTATTTAAATGTCGTGAATGATGATCTACTTGGAGAAGTAACATATGTAAATAGCGAATCCCTTCCTAATGAAGAATTATCTTTTTATGTTAACCTAAAAAATGATGACACCATAATATCCCATGTTGAAATTAACGGTAAGAAATATCTTACTAATTCAGACAATTATTTTTCATTCCCTGCAAAAGAAGGAGAGAATTTAGTTGAAATTTTTTATGTTCCAAGAGACCCTAATAAAACAGGTTGCTCAATTGAAATAGATTCTTCCATCATTAACGGA
>JAXDXW010000053.1:0-21350 GCA_034087725.1 Candidatus Onthovivens sp.
AGCGCAATTTATTTGAAAATGATTATATACTTGTATATAATCTTTTTTGTATCATTTTTTTAAAGGAGAATATATGTCTACAAAATTAGAAAACATTGCACAAGGCGTAGTAAAAGTTACTGTTACAGCTGATAGCGCAAAGTGGAAAGAAGCTCAAGAAAAAGCACTTAAAAAAGTTGCTTCAAAAGTTCAAATAAAAGGTTTTAGAAAAGGAAAAGTACCATTTGAATTAGCTAAAGATCATGTTTCTCAAGGAGAAGTTCTTGATGAAGCTATAAAATTATCATTAAACGACTTATATGGAGTCGCCTTAAATGAAAATAAAATTCATCCATACGGCAATCCAGACGTCAATGTAACAAAAATTTCTGACGCTGATTTAGAAGTAGAATTTACAATTACTTTATATCCTTCATGCGAATTAGGAAAATACACTGGTTTAAACATTAAAGAAGAAATTTCTGAAGTAAGTGAAGATGAAGTAAAAGCTTCAATCGACAGTTTATTAAAAAATAATGCTGAATTAGTTTTAAAAGAAGGTGCAGCTGAAAAAGGCGACACAGTCGTTATGGATTTCAAAGGTTACATCGATGGAAAAGAATTTGATGGTGGCAGTGCTGAAAATTACGAATTAGTTTTAGGCAGCAATCAATTTATACCTGGTTTTGAAGATCAACTTGTTGGAGCAACAAGTGAAACTAATGTTGATGTCAATGTTACTTTCCCAGAACAATATGTGAAAGATTTAGCTGGCAAAAACGCAAAATTTGTTTGTAAAATTCACGAAATTAAATCACCTGTCACACCTGAATTAAATGATGAATTTGTTAAAGGTTTAGGTTATGAAGGCGTTGAAACAGTAGAGGCTTTAAACACCTATCAAACAAATTTATTAAAAACTCAAAAAGCTAATGAAGCACACAACAAATTATTCGTTGATATTTTAAATACAATTATTTCTTCATCAACTTATACAATTCCTGAAGCTGCTATTAAAGATGAAGCTGCTCAAATGAAAAAAGATTTAGAAAATCAAATTGCTCAAAACGGCTTAACTTTAGAACAATATAAAGAAATCGTTGGTGTTGATGATGCAAAATTACAAGCTCAATTTGAAGAACAAGCAACTGTTAGATTAAAAGAATTCTTAACAATTTACTCTATTGGTGAGAAAGAAAAAATTACAGTTACTAAAGATGAAATTGAAGATTACTATAAACAACTTGCTGAAAATTATCATATGGAAGTTGAAAAAGTTAAAGAATATTTTAAAGCAAGTAGTGATAGAATAACTTCCAATTTAGTCCAAAATAAGATTGAAAGATTCATGATTGACAGCAATGTCTACGTTGAAACAAAAGAAGAAAAAGTCGAGGAAAGTAAATAATTAATATGCAAAATAACGGAGGAACTAAAATGAATTTTTTACCACTTTTGATTTGCTCCAATTTTGTTATTTACCCTTTTTCAACGCATGTTATTCAATGTGAACATGAATATTCTTTTAACACTATAAAAGCTAGTTTTGATAGCTTTAATGGTGATTTACTTGCAGTTACTAAAATCAATAATAAAGAAAATAATTTCGTATTAGAAGATTTAAACACCTATGGTTGCTTATCAAAAATGATGAAATTTTCTGAAAAAGATTTTGGTGACAGTAAAAGTGCAAGAGTTGTGGGTGCTTCTAGAATCAAAATTAATAATATTTATTTTGACGAAAAATTAGGATGTTATTTTGCAGAATATGAAATTGCAAACGAAACATTAACTGATGAATTAACTGAGCAAAGAGCTGTTGAAGATATTGTAAATTCAATTACTGAATCTGGATCTTTTAAAGATAGAAACCCACGAATTAACTCATTTTTTGAAGCATTAAAAAGAGGAGTAGACGGAATTCGCTTATCATACTTGTTAGCTGATTCATTCCCTTTTCCTCTTTCAGAAGCTTTATCATTTTTAAACGAAGAAAATGTTACAATTCGTTTAAAACTTTTAAATGAATCACTTAAAAAGTTGATTCTTTCTGTCAAATACGACGAGGAAATTGACGCAAAATTACGTGAAAGTGCTGAAAAAAACCAAAAAGATTACTTTTTACGTGAAAAAATGCGCATTATCAAGCAAGAATTAGGTGATGAAGACAATGTTTTAGATGATAACGAAAAAATTAAACAACAAATTGAAAACGGAAATTATCCAGAACATGTTAAAACTAAGTTAAAAGAAGAAGTAAAAAAATATAACATGATGCCTTCTGCTTCTCTTGAAGCTAGCTTAATTCGCAACTATATCGATATTGTTATGTCGATTCCTTGGGTCAATAAAACGACCGATAATAATGATTTAGAAAATGTTAAAAAGATTTTAGATGAAGATCATTACGGTCTTGAAAAAGTCAAAAAGAGAATTATTGAATATCTTGCTGTAAAATCAAAAACTGGAAATTTAAAATCTCCAATTCTTTGCTTTTATGGACCTCCTGGCGTTGGCAAAACTAGTTTAGGACGTTCAATTGCTAGAGCTTTAGGACGTAGCTTTGTAAAAAGTAGTTTAGGCGGAGTTAACGATGAAAGCGAGATTAGAGGTCACCGTAGAACTTATGTAGGAAGTATGCCTGGAAGAATAATTCAAGGAATTAGAAAAGGCAAAACTGCTAATCCATTATTTTTATTGGATGAAATCGATAAAGTATCATCAAATTACAAAGGTGATCCAGCAAGTGCATTACTTGAAGTATTAGATCCAGAACAAAACTTTAGTTTTTACGATAATTTTGTTGAAGAACCATACGATTTAAGCGATGTATTGTTTATTTGTACAGCAAACTATCTTGAAAACATTCCAGCTCCATTACGTGATAGATTAGAGTTAATTCAAGTTGATTCCTATACATTAATTGAAAAGCAGCACATTGCTTCTGAGCACTTAATCAAAAAGCAAATCGAAGCTAATGGATTATCGACTAAAGATTTAGAATTTACCGACGAAGCTATCACTTATATCATTGAAAAATATACTAGAGAGGCTGGTGTTCGTGATTTAGAAAGAAAAATCGGTGCAATTTGTCGACAAATTTGCGTTAACATTGTCTCTAAAAAGCAAAAAGGCAAGGCTAAAATTACTATTAAAAAAGTAAAAGAAATTTTAGGTACCGAAATTTTTGATTCAACAGAAAAAGAAAGCGAAAATCAAATTGGCGTTGTAACGGGTCTAGCTTATACAGAATTCGGTGGAGATATTTTACCAATTGAAGTCACTTCATTTAAAGGTAAAGGTAATTTAATTCTTACAGGAAAATTAGGCGATGTAATGAAAGAAAGTTGCTCCATTGCTTTGGATTATGTAAAAGCAAACGCTGATAAATACCATATAGATTATGCTGCATTCGATAATATTGACATACATATTCATTTCCCTGAAGGTGCCGTTCCTAAAGATGGTCCATCTGCTGGATGTGCAATTACGACTGCTCTCATTTCATCCTTTACAAATAGACCTGCTCAATGCGATGTCGCAATGACAGGGGAAGTTACTTTAAGAGGTAAGGCTTTACCAATTGGTGGATTAAGAGAGAAGTCTTTGGCTGCATTAAGAAATGGTATAAAGACAATTATTATCCCTAAAGCCAATAAAAAAGATGTTGATGATTTGCCTAAAGAAGTTAAAGATAATTTGCATATTATATATATGGAGTCAGTTGAAACTGCCGTTAAGAATACACTTTTATAAAAATGACTTACTTTAAAAAAGCAAAATTTATAAAAAGCGTCGCAGACGTTAAAGACAAACCACAAGAGCGCCTTAATGAGGTGCTTTTTGTGGGTAAAAGTAATGTTGGTAAATCGAGTTTGATAAATATGTTGACGAACAATTCTAAACTCGCTTTTACTTCATCTAAGCCTGGCCATACAAAATTATTAAACTATTATTTAATTGAAGATTATTTTTACTTTGTCGATTGTCCAGGCTACGGTTATTCTTCAAAAAAAGATGTAGATTATAAGTTTTTTGGAGATTTAGTAGAAAATTATTTTACAAATAATCATGAATTAAAATTAATTTTATTTTTATTAGATAGTCGTCATTTACCTTCAAACGACGACATAGATTTCTTTAATTTTTTACAAGAATATAACTATGAATTCATTATTGTTATGACTAAGTGTGATAAATTAAATCAATCTCAAAAAAGTAAAATAAATAAAAATTTAAAAGAAACTTTTAAAAGCATAGATGATATTGATGTTGTTTTAACAAGTACGGTTGAAAAAACTGGCTTAGAACTTCTCAAAAATATAATTGAAATGCATGTAAGGGGATAATTATGGCGCTAGATAAAAGATATGATTTTAAGAAAGTAGAAGAAGGAAAATATAAAATTTGGAAAGAAAAAGGCTATTTTACTGCTGGTGATAAATCTAAAGAAAAGTTTTCAATGGTTATTCCTCCTCCAAATGTAACTGGAAAATTACATATTGGACACGCTACTGATACAACTATTCAAGATATAACTTGTAGATATAAAAAAGCTAAAGGATTTGATGTTTTATATTTACCAGGATGTGATCATGCGGGTATTGCTACTCAAGCAAAAGTTGATGCTAGGTTAAAAGAACAAGGTACTGATCGTTTTAAATTAGGCAGAGAAAAATTTTTAGAGGTAGCGTTTGAGTGGAAGAAAGAATATAGCGAAATAATCCATTCCCAATGGGAAAAAATGGGCTTAATGCTCGATTATACTAGAGAAAGATTTACTTTAGATGAAGGATTTAGTGAAGCTGTATTTACAGTTTTTAAGACTTTATATGAAAAAGGGCTTATTTATAGAGGTGAAAAAATCGTTAATTACGACCCAGTAATGAAAACAGCTCTTTCAAATATAGAAGTTATATATAAAGAAGATAAAGGAAAATTTTATTATTTTAAATATCGTTTTTGCGACGATAAATCAAAGTATTTAACAGTTGCAACAACTCGTCCAGAAACAATGTTTGGAGATGTTTGCTTAGTTGTTAATCCAAATGATAAAAGATATAAAGATGTTGTAGGTAAAAAAGTAATTAATCCTGCTAATGGAGATGAGCTACCTATTATTGCTGATGAATATGTCGATATAGAATTCGGAACAGGAGTGATGAAATGTACTCCAGCACATGACCCAAATGACTATATTATTGGTCAAAAGTATAATTTGCCACATCCAATTATCATGAATACCGATGGTACAATGGCGGAAAATACTTGCGAATATGCTGGACTTGATCGCTTTGTTTGTAGAGAAAAATTACTTGAAAAAATCGAAGCTAATGGGGATTTAATTAAGGTCGAAGACATTGTTCACAAAGTAGGCCACAGTGAGCGTAGTGACGCAGTTGTTGAGCCACTTTTATCAAAACAATGGTTTGTGAAAATGAAGCCAATTGCAGAAGAAGTATTGAATCATCAACGCAGTGATGACAAAGTAAATTTTTTCCCTAAACGTTTTGAAAAAGTTTTAATCAGATGGATGGAAAATTGTGAGGACTGGTGCATTTCAAGACAATTGTGGTGGGGTCATAGAATACCAGTTTATTACAATAAAACAACTGAAAATCTACTAATATCAAGAAAAAGTCCGGAAGATAAAGAAAACCGGTATCAAGATGAAGATGTTTTCGATACATGGTTTTCCTCAGCTCTTTGGCCATTTGCAACCCTAGGCTGGCCTGAAAACAGCGAAGATTTAAAACGCTATTATCCTTTAGATGTCATGTGTACTGGATACGATATTATTTTCTTTTGGGTTGCAAGAATGTATTTCCAAGGATTAAATTTCACTAATAAATCTCCTTTTAAAAATGTAATAATTCACGGATTAGTAAGAGATTCAAAAGGGCAAAAAATGTCCAAATCTGCTGGAAACGGAGTTGACCCAATTGATGTAATAAATAGGTATGGTGTTGACAGCTTACGTTATGCTTTAGCAACAGCTTCATCACCAGGTTTAGACATTAAATATAGTGATGAAAAAGTTTCAAATGCTTCCAATTATCTTAATAAAATTTGGAATAGCGCTAGATTTATTTTAATGTACATTCCTGAAAATTTTACTATTAAACCTATTGATCGCAAAGCGTGTAACGAATTAGACAAATATATTTTGACTAGACTAGAAAACACCATTAAAAAAGTTACAAAAGCGATGGATAAATATGAATATGGCATTGCAAGCACTGTTTTATATAACTTTGTTTACGATGATTTCTGTTCTTTTTACCTTGAAATGTCAAAAGTAAATTTACAAAGTGAAGCAGAAGATAAAGACAATACATTAAATGTTTTATTATATTGTTTAAAAGCTATTGTTATGATGATTTATCCTTTCTCTCCATTTATTAGTGAAGAAATTTATCTCCAATTACCAGGACATAAGGAAAGCATTATGCTTGAATCTTATCCTGAATTTAATAAGTCTTATATCTTTATAGATGCAACAAAAAAAGTTGAGATTTTAAAGAAAATTATTGAAATTATAAGAAATTATAAAGCAACTAATTCCTTGGCACCAAATGCTAAAATCTCATTATCGATCAACTCAAAGTATCGATTATCGTTTGTTGAACCTTACTTAAAACGTTTTGCTTTTGCAGACGAAGTAAGTTTTATAAAAGATAGTGAAAAGAGAAATTCTTTTAGTTATGAATTATTAAATACTACTTTATATATTATTGATAATGTCGATAAAGTTGAAATTTTAAATAAACTAAATGAACAAAAAGCTAAATTGGAAAATGAGATTCTTCGTAGCGAAAAAATGCTTGGCAATAAAAATTTTGTCGAAAGAGCAAGTAAAGATAAAGTTAAATTGGAGCAAGATAAATACGAGACATATAAATCACAACTCGCTGAAGTTTTAAACAAAATTAAAAAATTATAAAAAATTTTTTCACCCCCCCACTTTTGAAAAAAAGTCGCGACTTGTATTGTGAAAGGAGGTGAAAAATGAACAAAATTCAACTATCAGATAGTGAGTTAGAATTAATAAAAGTAGGTGAGCCGGTTACATTGGCAGCTGTTATGGCTGTTTTAGCTGTCGCTATTGTCACAGTATTAGTTTATAAAATGTTTAATAGTAGCGAAGGTAAAACTTCAATTCCAGGCGGTTGGTCATTCCAATGGAAATAAATGGCTAAACTAAAGGATTTACCTAGAGAAGACTATCCACGAGAAAAAGCTCTTAGATACGGGTTTCAATTTTTAACTAATTCCGAATTAATAGCAATTATTTTAGGATCAGGATCTAAAGGAGAGAATGTTCTAGAATTAAGTCAAAAAATATTATCAAAATATACTCAACTAAATTTTTTAGCATCTAGCAGCGTTAAAGATTTAGTAAAAATTAAGGGAATTAACACTGTTAAAGCTTTGAAATTGCTTGCTTCTTTACAACTTTCAAAGCGATTACATCAAGAGCTTATATCAAATTTGTCTGTATCTAATTACAACTCTCAAAAAATATTTGAATTTTCTATCAATCTATTATCAAATCGCAATCAAGAAGTAGTGATATTGTTATTATTTGATTCTTACGGAAATCTTTCTTCGATAAAAGAAGAGTCTAATTTTCAAGATTGCAGTATTATTTTAAACAATTACTACATTAAAGCATTAATCGATTCGTACATTTTTAGCAAAGTAATTCTAATTCATAATCATGTAAATGGAGATACCTCCCCGACACTTATTGATTTAAAATCGACAGAGAAAGTAGCAAGTATTATGAAACAGAATAACATTACATTAGTAGATCATTTAATAGTTTGTTCTAATCATTATTTTAGTTTCAGAGACAATAAATTATTAAAATGTTGACTATAAATTTTCTTTATGGTATTTTAATTTCGTTGTATCTCTGAACTAGCTACAACCGCATAGAAAAGGTCATCAAAAATTGTAATAATTACCTTAATAGCGAGTAATTAATTGGATTAGGAGGAAGAAAAATGTACGCAATAATTTTATCTGGCGGAAAACAACTTAAAGTTGAAGTTGGCCAAAAAATTTACGTCGAAAAACTCGATGCAGAAGTTGGCTCAACATATACATTTAATGATGTTTTATTAATTGCTGATAAGAAGATTACTACTGGTACACCTATTATTGAAGGTGCAACAGTAACTGCTAAAGTTGAAAAGCAAGGTTTAGAAAAGAAACTTGTCGTTTTCAAATACAAAGCAAAATCTAACTATCGTAGAAAATATGGTCATCGTCAACCATATACATGCTTAACAATTGAAAGCATTAACGCATAATGATTGAAATAGAGTATTCAATCAACCAAAATCTTTTACAGTTTCACTCAATTGGCCATGCAAATTATGATAAAAGTGGTCACGACATAGTTTGTAGTGCTGTAAGCTCTGTCATAATTGGAGCTTTAAACGCTATTAAAGACATCGATAGATTCAAAACAAAAATTGAAAAAGGCGATGTTGAAATAATAAGTACTGCTAAAATGAGCAATCATGATTCAATCGTAATTGAAACTATGTTATACCAACTGATGACAATTGAAAGTGAATTCGAAAATTATGTAAAAATTAAAAGGAGAGACAAAAATGAAATTAAGATTTAGACTTGATATACAACTCTTCGCATCCCATAAAGGTGTTGGTAGTACTAAAAACGGTCGTGATAGTGCTGGCCGTAGATTAGGTGCAAAAAGAAGCGATGGACAATTTTGCAAAGCAGGTGCAATTATCTATCGTCAAAGAGGAACAAAGATCTATCCAGGGGTTAACACCATGAGAGGTGGCGATGATACAATCTTTGCTACAAAGGCTGGTATCGTCAAATTCGAACGTGTTGGCAAAAATAGAAAAAGAGTTTCTGTTTACGAAGTAGCTGAATAGTTTAGAGCCACCTGCAAGGGTGGTTTTCTTTTAAAGGTAAATTTATGTTTATTGATCGAGCAATTATCGAAGTAAAAAGTGGCAAAGGCGGTAACGGGCGAATTGCTTTTCGTCATGAAAAATATCGTCCTAATGGAGGTCCTAGTGGTGGAAACGGCGGAAGAGGCGGATCCGTTTACTTGCGTTGTTCGCCAAAAGTGGGAACATTAGTAAATTTTAGACATAGTAAATTATTTGCTGCAAACGATGGAGAAAATGGTGATATAAAAAATATGTATGGACATAGTGCCGAAGATATTTATATTGATTTACCATTAGGAACAGTCGTATTTTTAGAAGAAAACCATAGATTTGTATGTGATTTAAACGAACCAGGAAAGACTTTCTTAATCTGCAAGGGAGGAAGAGGAGGTCGTGGAAATGCAGCCTTTAAATCTAACCGCAATAAATGTCCAAAAGTAGCAGAAAACGGTCTTCCAGGTGAAAAAAAACGTATTATCTTAGAATTAAAGTTATTAGCAGATGTTGGAATTATAGGTTTACCAAGTGTAGGCAAATCCACTTTTATCAATATGGTAAGTAATGTTAAAGCTGAAATTGGTGATTATGATTTTACAACAATAGTTCCAAATTTAGGGGTAGCTTATCTTCCAGATAAGTCTAGCTTTGTTATAGCTGACATGCCTGGCCTTATCAAAGGTGCACATTTAGGTAAAGGCTTAGGCTTAATGTTTTTAAGACACATTGAAAGAACTAAAGTATTGATTCACATGGTAGATATGGGAAGTAGTCGTGATCCTTATCAAGATTATATAGATATTAGAGAAGAATTGACTCAATATGGAATGCATCTTGCGGATCGTCCTGAAGTTATAGTTGCAAGTAAAATGGATGAAGAGGGTTCGGTTGCTAAATTGGAAGATTTTAAGAAAAAAGTTAATAAAGAAGTCATCGGAATAAGTTGCTTAACCGACGAAAACATTAATATTGTTCTTTATAAATGCAAGGATTTGTTACAAGATGCAATTACTTATCCTGTATTTGCAGAAGGTGAAGAAGAGATTATATACGACGCAACGCAAAAAGAAGAAGAAATATTTAGAATTAATAAAATCGAAGATCATAAGTTTGAAATTACTGGTGAAAGAGTATTAAGAACATATTCTTTGATCAACATTTCAACTGATGAAGGAATGATGAAATTAATAACATATTTAAATAAAATTGGTGTTGACGATAAACTAAGAGAAAACGGTGCTGAAGACGGAGATATTGTAAAACTATCTGATTTTGAATTTGAATATTTTGAATAATATTGTTCATAAAATGTAATGTTTTATTCAATTTATGGTACAGTTTGTGATAAAACTGACAATTGGATTATTTTAGAATGTGGAAATTTTGAATTCGAAATATCAACATTATCTAGAGACGATTATATTCTTTTAAGAGATTATAAAATTTATATCTATTCTCATATCAATACTGATAACGAGATAAAATATTACGGATTTTTAAATATCAAGGATCTTTGTATGTTTAAAAAGATGCTTAAAATTCAAGGAATTGGTTGTAAAACAGCGATTAATATTTTGAATTTGATTGAAGCCGATTATTTAATAAAACTCATAAAAGAAGAAAACTTTATTGAATTAAGATCGATAATAGGTGTTAAAGCTAATACACTAATTTTAAATTTAAAAAGAGACTTGGAAAAAATTCCTGCCGACTTAACAAAATACGAAGGGATTGCTACAGCACTTAAAAATTTAGGATATAGGAACGACCAAATAAGTAAGATTATTTCAAATATAGACCTGACTCTACCTTTGGATGAAGCTTTAAAACAGTCGCTGAAAATTATCAATTTATGAAGCAGCAATATACAATTAGACCAACTAATTTAGAAGAATTCGTCGGAAACTCTAGTGTCACTTCCTTGCTAAAAATATATATTTCTAGTGCAAAAGAGAGAAAAGTTTCAATGGATCATACTATGCTTTATGGTCCTCCAGGTGTTGGAAAAACCAGTTTAGCAAATGTTATAGCAAACGAGCTAAATGTTAATATTGTAAGTATAAGTGCTATTAATATCAAATTTCAAAGTGATCTCATTACTATTTTGACATCTATTCAAGAGAATGATGTGCTATTTATCGATGAAATACATAGACTTGATAAAGAAATAGAAGAGATGCTTTATAAAGTAATGGAAGATTTTAAGATTTCTATAAATTATAAAGCTCCGGAAGGAACAAAAATATTGGAACTTGATGTTGAGCCATTCACATTGATTGGGGCTACAACAATACTTGGAAATGTGTCTAAACCATTAAGGGATCGTTTCCCTATCACATTTAAATTAGATTTGTACTCAGATAATGAAATAACCGATATTTTGAAAAATGTTTGCAATAAACAAGGTATACTTTTTGACACGGATGGACTCTTAGAAATAGCAAAAAGAAGTAAAAAAACCCCTAGAATCGCATTAAATTTTTTAAAACGTATTTATGATATATCGCTATACGAAAAGAAGACAAGGCTTACAAAAGATTTCACAAAATACGCTTTCACAAGGCTGAAAATCGACGAATACGGATTAACTCAAGACGACTATCGAATTATAAAAATCTTGTATGAGAATTATGAAAATCGACCAGTTTCTTTAAAATCAATCGCAATAATTATAAGTGAGTCTGAAATCAATCTTGAAAACTATTATGAGCCTTACCTGATTAGTCAAGGCATAATAGAAAGAACAAAACAAGGAAGAAGACTAACAAAATACGGGGTATCCTTATACAAAAATGCAATCAATTTATAGACTTTAATATTTATAATATTAATTTACTTAAAAGCATTGAGAAAAATACACTTTTGTAGTAATATAAAAAAGATTGTTTTTAAGCAATTTATAAATTTATATTTTTAGGTGAAATTATGAAAAGATTTATTGCATATTTATTGTTAAGTTTTAGCATTTTAACTTCAGTTTTTATTGGCTTTATACCTACATTTTCAAATGTAAATGCAAGTGGTGATTATGCTCAAGGTAGAGAATTTATCTATCAAATTTCTTTAAAAGATAATGACTTGAATTATATTAATGGCACATCATCTTATAAAGAGGAAGGCTCATTAGCAACTGATATCGATGACATTGTTGTCGAATTCAAAAGTAGATTAGAAAAAGCAAATGTTTCTAATCCAGTTGTTGAAGTTTTAAATAATAAAGATGATAATTCTCAAGCAGAAAAAATGTATAGTATTCGTGTCGCCTATAAAGTGCAATATGACCAACTATATTCTGCTATTAATTCATATTTGACTTTTGATTGGAATTTAAGTGTATCAATTACTAAAGATCCATTTAATTTTTCTCAATATGTTGACAATACCAACACTAATCAAGAATCTTTGTTTAAAAGAGGTCAAATTTCTTTAGATACATCGGATGCAGCACCAGTAATTAAAATTCCTCTAGCTGATCCACAATCATTCAATGATAATATTCTAAAAGTTGTAACAGGAGAAGAATCTTCTTCGTCAACTCAATCTATTAAAAATAAAATTTCTATGATGGCGGAAGAAGGTGAAGAAGAAAGCGGTCCAACTACTGACGATTATATTTATATTGTTAACAACTGGGCTGATAAATATGATATTAAAAAGGCCGTTGAAGATTCTTCCTATATATCCAATGCAACAAATAACATAATTTTTAAACTTGATACAACTAATTTGTCATCCATGTTTTATGATTATGATGCTAATGACGCAAGTAAAGTATGCGAAATCTTAAAAGTTGATTATACTCAATATTGTCCAGATCTCAGTAATATAACTGATTCAGCCGTTTTACAACGCGTTGTCAATCAAATTGCACAAATTCAAGTGAATAAATTGAATTCCACTTCTTACAAGTATAGTGTTTCTTTATTAAACGAAAACTATCCAGCTCTTACAGGCTCTGGAGATGGTACAAATAACATTCCTGCACTTGTTGAACAATTAAAATCACAAGGCAAACTCGTATTCTCATCTTTAGTTGCTGGAACAATAGCTGCGTTCATTTTAGTCTCATTGTTCCTTGCCTTAAATTATGGCTTATCTGCTTTTTTAGGATCAGCAATTGTTAGTGCAACTACTTTATTAAGTGCTACACTTTTATCGATATTTGGTGTCGAATTTAATATTGGCACGATTATTGGATTAATAATTGTTTCGATCATTGGTGTATTCACTGTTTCAATCTATTTTAAGAAAATAAGAGAAGCATGCTATGCTGGTAAAAATCTAAAAAAAGCATTTTCTGATGGTGGCAAAAAAACAGTTTTATATCATTTAGATGTCTCTGCAGTAACATTAATTTTTGGTATCGTTGGTTATGTATCAAATAATATTGTTATAACATCTTTAGGCGCTGTCTTAATTCTTGGCGGTATATTAAATTTTGTATTAGCAGTTTGTGCTTTAAGACCAGTATATTGGTTATTATTAAATTCATCTTTCGTTGAAAAAAGATTGTATCTTTTAAGAATTGATGAAAAAATAATTCCTGATTTATCAAAAGACGAGAAGCCTACTTATTTTGACTCATTTAAAACAAAACCTGCTACAAAAAAATCTAAACTAATTTCTTCGATAGTATTTGGATTATTATTAGTCGCAAGTATCGTGATTTTGCCTGTCTCAAATGCTATTTCTGGAAATATATATGGATCAGAAACTACAACAGCACAAAATTCACAAATATATATCACCTATAAAGTATTACAAAGCGAAGACTCTTTAAAAGGAATCGCGTCAGATACAAAATTAAAAGAGACAGTTCTTGATAAAATTTATACATTCTCCCCAACAGCTGAAGGCAACAAAGGAGATAAACTAAAATACGGTGATATAAAATCAATGTATACTTCTAAAATCATCAACGAAGAAGGAAACATAGAATTATCATTTACTTATATTATTCAACTAAATAGTATTGTAAGTTCGGAAACTACGTATTTCTATGAAGGAAGTCCTGAAAGCAATAACTCTTTGAATGAATTAATTTCAAGTTTAATTTTCAGCACACTTAGCAGTGAATTTAATACATCAAATATTTCTTCACATAACGTATATTTATTACAAGCAAATAACTTGTCTACAGATAATTTAAATGTTGATTTAATTGTTTATGCAGCTATATCAATAGGTATCACTTGTATTTATGTATTATTAAGACATGGCTTAGGAAAAACTGTGATTTCGTTCATGTATGTTGCAGGTTCTTCAACAATTTCATTAGGAATATTCTCCGCATTAAGAGCTTCAACAGCAAGTTCTAATACACTTGGCATTGTGATAATTGCTATCATCACATATGCTATGGCTCTTCTATACTTCACTTCTAGAAAAGAGTTATTAAAAGAAAATAAGAATCTTAAATTTGATCAAAATTATTTAGAAAAGCGCAAAGAATTGTTGCTAACACATCATTCTTTAACTTATAACACATTAATTACAATTGTCGCTATTTCTATATTAGTATTAATGAGTTTCCTTGTTTCTAAAACATTCACTGGTATTGTAATCATAATTTCTTTGCTTGGAATATTCTTGTCACTATTAATGTTAAAATATTTCACAATGCCATTAGAAGAACTCGATGAGAACTTATTTGAATTAGCTAAACGTAAAATTAATTTCAATTTCTTTAAAAAGAAAGGAAACAAAAAAGATAAGGACGATAAAGGTGACGGTCCTCAAGAAGCTATTTTTATCGGAATTAACGATTAAAGGCTAACAAGCCTTTTTTCATTTAAATATATGAAAAGTTTTTTAGATAGGATTTTAAATTATTATTCATTATCAAAAGAAGATTACGATAAGTATTATTTCAATGCTGCAAAAGAAGATGATCTTCTAGATTTTAATTCGTTTCAAAACATGAGCGAATGTTCAACTTATCTAAAAAAGCTTTTAAAAGAAGACAAAAAAATACTTATATACGGTGATTATGATTGTGATGGGGTCGTAGCGACATCAATTATCTTTAATTCAATCAAAGAATACAGTAATAAAAATGTCGGTTATTATATTCCTTTTAGAGAAATAGATGGCTATGGTCTAACTACGGAGAACATAGATAGATTTCATAAATTAGGTTATGAAATAATAATTTGTGTTGATAATGGCATAAGTTTAATTGATGAAATTGATTATTTAAATTCCTTAGGTATGGAATGCATTATTTTTGATCATCATACGCCATCAAATATTTTGCCAAAAGCTAAATTTATTATTCATCCAGAATTTTGTACTCAAGCAAAGACAAATATGAGTGCCGGTGCTGTGTGTTTTTATTTTTCGATTGCTTTTTTAGGCTATATTAATAAGTATTTATTAACCCTCGCTTCACTTTCAATAATATCTGATGTTATGCCACTTGTTGGATATAATAGGACATTAGTTAGACTCGGAATATCTTACTTAAATACTTATAAGTTTCCTCAAATTTATTCATTAATCGCTGAAAATAACGAAGAAATTACAGAAAGACATTTTTCAATTTTTATTAGTCCTAAAATAAACGCAATTGGCCGAATTTGTACAAATAATAATATTTTTGCTGGCGTCAAATTATTTACTTGCGATGAGCCTGACAAAATAAATTATTATGTTTCCTTAATTAATAAAATAAATGAACAGCGCAAATCGATTGTAGAAGATGCGACTTTGAACATACCTCCAGTAGACCCTGATGAAAAAATTATAGTGTTAAAACTAAACATTAAAGAAGGTATAGCTGGAATCATAGCCGCAAAATTGCTCAATAAATACAATATTCCAGTTGTTGTATTATGCCCTTCAACTACTCGCGGAACTATTAAAGGCAGTATTAGAAGCAACGATGGATTTAATTGCTATGAAGCTTTAGAGTATTGCAAAGATATATTAATTTCTTACGGCGGGCACGATCATGCCGGAGGATTATCGCTTAAAGAAGAAAATTTTGATTATCTTGTTAAAAAATTAAATCAATTTTTATCTGAATGTGAGAAAAACAACAATACGATTGTAGTTCATCAAGATCCTATACCGATCAATGTAGGCGAAATTTCATATGAAAATTACAAAATTTTAAGGACATTTGCTCCTTTTGGTGAAGGTCATAAAGTACCTTTGTTCAAAATCGAAAATTTTAACACTACATTTTTGACTTTAAGTAAAAATCGCGAACATATATTTACAAAATTATCTTTAAACTCTGCATTATTGTACTTTAACTATGACAAATCCATATTGAATAAGGAATTTGTTGATTTCTTTGGGAGACTTGAAATTAATAATTTTAAAGGGAATATAACAGCAGAATTCATCGTCGAAGATTATAAGTGAGGTGTGCATATGAATGAAATTAATAAAGCAAAACAATTATTACCGAATGGTGGGTATCCAATGCATTCCTTTGAAGATGTAAAAGACCTATATTTTACATATATTACAAACGAAAACGACAGATTGTTGATTCAAAATGCCTATGATTTTGTATGTAAGAAACACGATGGTATATTTCGAAAAAGTGGTGAGCCTTACGTACATCATCTTATCGAAGTTGCTTATATTATAGCTACTCTCCAAGGTGGCCCTATTACTATTGCAAGCGGATTATTACACGATGTTGTCGAAGATACCGAAGTAACAATTGAAGATATTGAGAAATTGTTTGGCCCTGAATGTGCCAAAATAGTTGATGCTTTAACTAAAATTCAACGTTTAAAGCTATCTCATAGAAAAGAAATAGAATTTGAAGCTGAAGATAGAAGAAAAATATTCTTAGGAATGGCAAAAGATATACGAGTTATTATTATCAAATTAGCAGATAGATTGCATAATATGCGAACAATCCAAGCTTTAAAAGAAGACAGACAATTCGCTTTAGCAAAGGAAACTCTCGATGTATTTGCTCCAATAGCTCATCGATTAGGAATCTATCGTATCGAAAGTGAATTAGAAGATTTGTCTTTAAAAATTCTTGAGACAGATAAATATAATGAAATATCCGAATTATTGAATAATAAAATTAAAAATAGGGGAAAAGCATTAGATCAATTAAAGAAGAAAATTGCTGACATAATTTTAAAAACTAAAATTCCTTTTGAAATTGAAAGCAGAGTTAAATCAATTTTCTCAATTTATAAGAAAATGTACTTAAAAGGGCATAAATTTGATGATATTTATGATGTTTTAGCGCTTAGAATTATTACTGAAACTGAAATTAACTGCTACGAAATTTTAGGACTTATTCATGCTCAATTTAAACCTATACCAGGTCGCTTTAAGGATTATATCGCTGTTCCTAAACCTAATTTATATCAGTCTTTACACACATCGATTGTTGCTGGCGATGGTAATATTTTCGAAGTTCAAATAAGAACAAAAGAAATGGATGAAGTTGCTGAAACTGGCGTTGCCGCTCATTGGAGATATAAAGAAGGTGGCAAATACAACGCTAAAAAGGAGCAACAAGAAATCGAAGAAAAACTTCATTGGTTTAGAGATTTCGTTTCAATGAGCAATGAAAATCAAAACGAAAGTGCTCAGGAATATATGGATACGCTTTCAAAAGACATTTTTGAAGCTAATGTTTATGTTTTTACTCCAAAAGGTAGGGTAATCGATTTGCCTAAAGGGGCAACCCCTCTTGATTTTGCCTATAGAATACATACAAAAGTAGGAGAACAAGCTGTCGGCGCTTTAGTTAATAATGTGTTAGTTCCTCTCAATACAGAGTTAAAAACTGGAGATGTTGTAGATATCAAAACATCAAAAACATCTCCTGGTCCTAATGAAGGATGGCTAAATATTGTCAAAACTAACTCAGCAAAAAGTAATATACGAAAATTTTTAGTTAAGAAGAATAACGAACTTTTGCGCGATGAAAAAATTAGCAAAGGTAAGCAAATTGCAATTGATTTCTTTAGTGAAAGAGAAATAGATGAAAAAGAAATGATCTCCTTATTATCAACTGAAAATGTACTAAAAAACTACAATTGTTCCGATATTAATGAATTATTTATTGGAATAAGCAACCATAATCCTAACCCATCTTTAATATGTGATTTCTTGAAAATCAAAAAGAAAGACAATGTGTATAACCTATCTAAAAAATCTAATATCGATAGTGATAAAACTCCTGTTTATGTTAGAGGAGCAGCTGAAGGATTAAAAATTTCTCTAGGAACTTGCTGCAGTCCTATTCCTGGAGATAATATTATAGGATACGTTACAAAGGGCAAAGGAATAACTGTTCATAGAATGGATTGTCCTAATGTCCAATCGGTAAATTCTCGATTAATCGATGTTTATTGGAAGGAAAATTTAGGTAATACTAATTATCCTGTAGATTTAATTATTGAATCAGCTGATAGAAATAATCTCATCGTAGACATATTAAATACACTCGGCGCTAATAAAATTAAAATTACGGAAATTAATGCAAAATTACATCCAGAATCCTTAACATGTTCTATTTATTGTCAAATTTATGTAAAGAATCTAGATGAATTGAATCATACATTTGCAGTTTTAAAAAATATTAAGAGTGTATATGAGGTAAGAAGGAGAATTCATTAACTTAAATATATAAGGTTTATAAACTTTATTTTAAGTTAATAATTATATATAATTATTTCAGTTTAGAGGTTTGTATGTATACAGTATTAAAAGGAACGCATGATGTCATATTTGATGAAGCAGATAAATACACATATGTTGAGAATATTTTAAAAAGAGTTGCTACTTTATATAACTATAGAGAGGTTAGAACTCCAATTATCGAGAGTAGTGAACTATTTTGTAGGGCCGTAGGTGATAGTAGCGACATAGTTCGAAAAGAAATGTATGCTTTTGAAGATAAAGGCGGTAGAAATATTACCTTAAGACCTGAGATGACGGCAGGTACAATAAGAAGTTTTGTTAATAATAAATTATTTGCAAATATGGATTATCCTGTCAAAGGTTATTACATTGGCCCTAATTTTAGATATGAACGCCCTCAACAAGGAAGATATCGTCAATTCAATCAATTTGGCATTGAGAATTGTGGATTAAACTTACCACAAAATGATGCAGAGGTGATTGCTTTAGGATATAACTGCTTGAAAATATTAGGTTTTTCTAATTTAAAATTAAAAATTAATTCTTTAGGAGATAACGAGACAAGAGTTAAATATAAAGAGGCTTTACGAGAATATTTTTCCGGCAAAATTGATACTATGTGTAGCGATTGTAAAGAAAGATATGAAAAAAATGTACTTAGAATACTAGATTGTAAAGTTCCTGAAGATCAACAAATTGTTGCCGGTGCACCAACACTTGACCAATTTTATTCAGAAGAAGCTGAAAAAAATTTCAAAAAAGTTTTAGAATTACTTGATAATCTTAATATTGAATACGAGATTGATCATTCTTTGGTTCGTGGATTAGATTACTATAGTGGCGTCGTTTTTGAATATCACTATACTTCTCAAAAAAATAAAAGTTATGGAGCTATAGGTGGTGGTGGTCATTACAACAATCTAATTGAGGAAATTGGTGGTCCTAAAGTTGAAGGTGTCGGCTTAGCTATGGGCATCGAAAGACTTGTTAGCGTAATGAATGATGATGAACTATTTGATGATTTAGTCAATACACTCGATGCTTATATAATGCCTCTTGGAGACAAAGCGATAGATAAAAGCTTTAATTTAGCAAATTTTTTACGATTAAATGGTTATTCATGCGAAGTTTGCTACGAAAAGAAAAATATTGGTCAACAATTTAAAAAAGCAATAAGAAGAAATGCAGTTGTAGCTATTATTATCGGTGAAAACGAATTAAATAATGATGAAGTTATTGTAAAAGATTTAACTTTAGAAGAACAAAAAACTGTTAAAAATGGTGATTTATTAGAATATTTAGATGAGTTTTTTGGAATAGAAGACGAACATCATCATGACTAGAAAGGGAATTTATGGAGAATTTTAAGAGAACACACTATTGTGGAGCATTATCTTTAAATAACTTAGGTGAATGCGTAACTATTATCGGTTGGGTTAGCAAAAAAAGAAACTTAGGTAGTTTAGTTTTTATAGATTTAAGAGATCGTTATGGAATTATCCAAGTTCTCGTTAAAACTGATGAAATTAATTTGCCAGATGTTAGAAACGAATATATTTTACAAGTAGAGGGGATAGTTTCAAAAAAAGAAGTTCCTAATCCAACTTTAAAGACAGGCGATATTGAAATCATCGCTTCGAAAATAACTGTAATTAATACCGCAGAAAATCCACCTATAATTGTTGCTGATGATACCGACGCTAATGTCGATACGCGTTTAAAATATAGATATTTGGATTTGAGAAGATTATGCATGCAAAAGAATTTCATAATTCGTTCTAAAATTGTGAAAGCTGTACATGAATATCTTGATGCAAATGATTTTATTGAAATAGAAACTCCAATATTAACACTCTCTACGCCAGAAGGTGCAAGAGATTACCTGGTTCCTAGTCGTATAAGAAAAGGATCCTTTTACGCTTTGCCTCAATCTCCTCAACTATTCAAACAATTATTGATGGTTTCAGGCTTTGAAAGATATTATCAAGTTGCTCGTTGCTTCAGAGACGAAGACCTTAGAGCAGACAGACAGCCTGATTTTACACAGATTGATATTGAAACGTCCTTCCTTTCTCAAGATGAAATACTTACATTAACAGAAGGTCTTATACAAAAAATTTATAAGGATGTTATTAACTATGATGTTGAATTACCTTTAAGAAGAATTTCATATGATGATGCCGTAAATATTTATGGCAGCGACAAACCTGACACCAGATTTGATATGAAATTAGTATCTATAAAAGATATATTATCGGATAATCAAAATGATTTAATAAAAAACAATAAGTATATTAAATGTATAAAAGCTGAAAATATCGCCTCAGATACTTCTAGAAAAGTTCAAGATGAGTACAATCTCACTGCTAGCAAGTTTAATATGAAATCTTTTGCATATCTAAAATATGTAAATTCAAAACTAGAAGGTTCAATTGTTAAATTTTTATCTGAATTAGAGCAACAACAAATTATTGCTTTAGCAAATCTGCATGAAAACGATTTATTAATTGTAGCTTTTTCGAATAATTTGAAAAATATTAATTTTGGATTAGGCGCCATGAGAACTTTAATTGCGAAAAAATATAACCTTATAAAGCCCAATACATATGATATTTTATGGGTTGTAAACTTCCCATTATTTGAAAGAAGTGAAGAAACAGGCGAAATTTCTCCTTGCCACCATCCATTTACAAGGCCTTTGGATGAAGATTTACCTAAATCAGAAACAAAACCATATGAGGTTTACAGTTATACTTATGATATAGTAATGAATGGATATGAAGCCGGTGGTGGTAGTTTAAG
>JAXDXW010000054.1:0-9046 GCA_034087725.1 Candidatus Onthovivens sp.
CTACACTTTCATCAACTTCATCCTCTAAAAGACCTGTTTCACCTAGAACTTTTGATTCTAATTTCACTCTTTTAAAAGAAAATGCTAAATTCCCTGTTGTAATATGAGTCGACGCTGAACTTGATCCACTAAAAAGTGAATAAGTTCCCCCAATTGCTGCACCAGTTGCGATTAAAATTAAAGTCACTGATGTAGCGAGTATTCCTTTTTTTGTTTTGTTTTTAATAAAGCTCACCTCCTATTAAACATTTTTGTCTTTATTTTCGAGTTCAAGAAGTTTCTTTTTTAACTCCTCAATCTCATCATCTTTAGATTTGCTCTCTATCTTCTTCTCTTTTGAAAAAGTTAGAACAAGTTTAAAGATTTCGTAACAAATTAAAATTGCGGCAGGTAAAATAATTACAAATATGATTCCATATTGTGTTTTTAAAAAAGTAATCATTTGACCTAAGAAAGGCGAAACCCAAGTTACCTTGCCTAATATATAATTGAAAGATTCTTTATCGTATTTAGTATCAATTGTTTGTATACCGGTAGTTCCATCAGCGTTAACATTATCTCCACGCAATTTAAATGTAAAATTAATACCATCACTTTGAGGTATTATTTCGATAATTCTATGTGTTATAACAACTTGTTCGGATGCGACTAAATATTTAAAAGTTAAGACATCACCTACTTTTAAGGATGCATAAAATTCATTTCTATTAGAATCATCAAATGTTTTAACTGCCACTAAACTTTGAACAGGGATAGATTTAATTTCATAAGAAGATACATCAGTTAAAGGATTAGCTTCCATAGATTCAGTTAGAACAATACGTATTTCTGTTCCAAAAAAATTAATTGCATCATTCCCACTTTTCTTAAAAGAAACCGTAATAATGCATGAAGTAAGTGAAAATATTAAAAAAATACCTAAAATACAATCAATAACTAAATCGAGAACACGCTTAAATGTCCGAGGCTTCTTCTCTTTCTTTTTATTATCTTTTGGAGCTTCTTCAATATTTTCTTTTCTTACATCTTTCTTTTTCATAAATTAACCTAATTTAGAGCAAATCAAAGAGGCTACTGTTTTAGCATCTTCTAAAGAAATTTGAGTGTTTATATATATAAAATTGTTATTTCCTTTATTTTTAAATCTTGATGGATATGTAATATTATTAATTTTGCTTGAAAATAAAACTGAACGTTGAGATATATCTATTACAAAAATTAAAGTTCCGTTTATATAAATATGTATGTCTTTTTTATTCTCTTTAATATCTAATCCATTAAAAGTTAAAATAAAATTATATAAATCCCAAAATAATATTTGATTTTCTCTCTTCATTTTTACCAAATTTACCTTAAATTCGTTAGAGATAATGTTTTGAGATAAATAATCTTCTTCCTCATTATCAGTAGGCGTTGAAAAATATTGATTTCGACTAGGTATTAGCAAAATCAAAACGAAAATTATTAAAATTGCTAATACGCAATAAATTATTAAGGGTAGATATTTCATACTATATCCGCCTTTCTAACTTCAAAAAAAGTATTGAAATTATAATCGATATTCATTGCTTCATTGCCAACTTCTTTAGGTATATAAAAAGTAAAAACACCTGTATTTATAGTAGGTGAAATAAACAAACTTCTAACAAATTTATTATCGGATGTATATTTATCGAATGTCTCTTGACCATAAATTACATCATTGAATTCAACTTTAAAATATAGAAATGATTCACCTGGTTTTTGACCTTCAAACCGTATTTTAAAATCTATATTTCTTTCTTCGTCAGTATCAATTTTAAAGTTGAAAGAAACATTTTCTCCTGGAGCTAAAAAAGTGGAGACTTTAAAATTCGTATCTAATTGCGAATCAACTCCAATACTCAAAACGGTGGTATTTTTTCTAACGAGAACCATCGTAAAAACTACTCCTAAAAACGCCACGCCTATCCCGCAAAGCGTTGCTATTTTTAATTTCCCGGTCATTTTCTAAAAAAATAATACTCCTCCCCGCGTGATTTTGTAAAGTCAAAATTTCAAAGAAAATCGATGTTTTATGAAAAAAATTCTTATATTTACTTGCTAAAAATTATTTTTGAAAGTTACACTTCAAAATAAAATATTAGAAATATATTTTTATAGGATTGAACATTTTAGATGCGTAAAAATAAATCAGCTACCAAATTAAATATTATTATTCTTCATTTTATTTATTCGTAAATTGATCAAAGTAGATGTTCTTTTATATGTTCTTCCTTTTAAAAACTATTTTTTTTCATAAAAAACCTTCTAAAAGTTCATTATTTTTTGAAATTTTAATATTAATAAAGATTTAAATTTATAAATTAAAATGAAAGATTATAAAATTGATAAAATTTAAAAATATTTGTTTTGTTACTTTTATATTTATTTGTTTATAATGACAATATGAAAATAAAATTAGAAGAAAATATATTAAATTCTTATCTACAAACTGTTGAATTGAACATTCAAGCCGCAGATTTTTATAATGAATATTTTAATGCCTTTAACGACTATCTTAGTTTTAATATGTCGATTTTTGATTATATGCTTGAATGTTTAGAAATTGATAAAACAGATCCTGATTTTATTAATTTTGTAAAAAATTATAATCTTGATAAGTTAACTCAATTGTCTTTAAAAGATTATAATAACAATCCATTCATAAAAAATTTCAAGTTACCTCGTTCAACTAATTTTAATAAATATGAACTTTGTTACAATCAATACAATCCATTTGAGCTATTCATTTATGACGAAATTGAAGTAGATGAAAAAAATTATTATAAAGAAACTTACAAGGTTGGTTATTTTAATAATTCTTTTAAATATATTGAACTTAACAAGAATAATGTTACTTGGATGTCAACTATTCCCCACGAATTTAATACGATGAAACAAGATATTAATAAAGTTAAAGGAAATATATTAGTTTTAGGATTAGGTCTTGGCTATTTTCCTTATATGACAAGTCAAAAAGATAACATAAAAGAAATTACAATTATAGAACTCGATAAAGAAATTATCTCCATTTTTAAAAACAAACTTCTTCCTTTTTATGAAAACAAATCAAAAATTAATATTATTCAAGATGATGCTTTAAAATACTTAAAAGAAAATGATCTATCTAAATATGATTATGTATATTGTGATTTATATCATAACGCACAAGATGGTCTTAAATTTTATGTTGAAATAAAGCAAATTGAAGAAAAATATAAAAATACGAATACAGTTTTTTTATACCGGATAGAAAAAAACATTTTATGTTATATACGCCGCATTGTTTTATCTATTATCGAATCGGAATTATGCTCTCCTAAAGGTTTTATATCTTCTTCTACTACTTATGAAGATAGATTAGCGTCATTATTATATAAAAAGATAAAGAATATTGAGATACTAAATAAAAAAGAGATGGATTATTTTCTAAGCGATAAAAACTTAAAAGATTTAATATCGTGCTAAAAATCCGCTTATCTTATCTTTTTTTTATATTTTTTACTTTAATAATTAAGTTTCTTATTTTAGAATAAAGAAAATTAGAGAGGGGTTTTATGAAAAAATTATTAGTTTTATTTCCAGCTTTATTATTAACTGCTGGTTTAGTAAGTTGTGGAGGTACAGGAGGCAATTCTGGACGTGCTGTCACTGCTGAAGAAGCAAAAGCTTTTATTGAAAAAGATGCAGACTATGTCGCTAATGTATCAACTGGATCTCTTATTATGAAAATGGAGGCAGATTTAGGTGATGGTGCAGGTTATCAACCATGTGTTGAAATGGAAGCCGCATTCGATTCAAACGAAGGTTCACTATATTCTTATGTATATCATAACATTACAGAGCTTGGTGCTGAATATATGGGTTCTACAACTGCTGCGTCTTCAGAATTACTCGTTTATAAATCAGGATCAACTTATACTTGCTTAGCCGCTTCAAACGGGACAAAAGCCATGGAACAAGAAGGCTTAGATGAAGATACTGCTTTATCTGCTACTACTCAATATGTGACAACTATTAAGTCAATGACTAGTAGTATTGATGCAAGTGATATTATTGAGTCTATAGAAGGTGAAGAAAGTGTTAGTACAAAGAGTTACACAGTTTCTGGAGATTATTTAACTATTTCCGCTTCATTAACTTCAGATGAAGCAACAGGAACAATGTCCTATACATTCCATAAAAAAGGCTATATATCAGCGATGAGCGAAATCCAAAGTAATGGCACTATTACTTTAAAAACTTCTGAATCAGTCACTTTTAATGCTGCTATTACAAAATATTCATCATTGCAACATTTAAAATAATTAAAATAAATATTTTGCCCACCTTACACCTGTTATCCTTATCCAGATAACAGGTGTTTTTTTATTAAATTAGATATAATCATATATAAATATTTATTTCTCAGTTTGTAAAATTCATTAATTTAGAATTATGAACGTTAGAGGATATTTATGAAAAAGAATATATACTTACACCAGCATTTTTATCTGTTAATGGAATCGTTAGTTGTGGAAGCACTCCTTCCACGTCAATAAACGCCAAAAAGCAAATGATTTTTTTATGATACTACTTTTCTTGAAAATATTGAAAAAGGACAGTAATAGCAACAACTAAAGTTGGCCTAATGATAGTAATGGTATGCAAGATGCTACTACAAGTGAAGAACTTCTCTATAAGAATAATGAAATTTATTCAATGACAATAAAAAACTCTAATTCAACTGATGTTCAAACACAAAGTAATATAACTGGTAATCACGCTGTTATTTTTGCTGCTAACTATTTAAGTTCAGTCCAATCATATGCGACAGTAATAACCCCCGTATCAATAATCGATGAAATTGATGCTTTAGACAATGCAAAATCAAAATCGTTTAATATCACAAAATTTTATTTAACAGCCAGCGCCAACTTTTGACATAAATGATAAAACTATCGAAGCATATTATATTTTTCATAAAAAGGGATTTTTAAGTGAATTATACGAAAAAGAAATATCTAATGAAAGAATTCTCGAGAAAAGACTTAAAATTACTTTAGATGAAGAGTTTATAAAATATAACTCATTACAACATTAATCATCTTTTTCTAAAACAAAAAGATGATATAAATCATCTCTTCGCTTTCTTAGTTTCTTCCCTATACATGCAAATAATACTGAAATATGTGCTATTAAAGTGCTAAAATCTACACTTTTATTTATTTTTAGCTAATTCTTTATACATTTGCTGATTTTTTTGCTCTATGTCTAAGCTCCAATCATATGTTGAGCAAAAAAATGAAGAATATGCAGATAGATCGCCATCTAAATATCTATAATAATCACAATCAATATTTTCCTTATTTAATAATAGGTTTGCTCTTCTAAATTCGACACAATTAAAATCTATTTCCTTTAATGTAGCTCTAAGTCTCCACACAGCATCACGATATAATATTTTTGCTTTATCTAATTCCTTATCAGGCCAAAGTAGAGTTATAGCATGCTCCATTTGTAGACTTTTACCATTTTGAGATAAAAGAAGGGCAAATAATTCTTTTGATTTAGATGATGAAAACATAACCATTCTATTATTAATAAAACATTCAAATGTATTAAACATCTGTACATTTAAGATCTTTTTAGCGTTTTTTAATTTTGCTATAACATCAATCAATTTTTCGTTGTCTAAAGGCTTATATAAAATATCAACTACATTATTTAATATAGAAAGCGGTAATTGCTTATAAGATATATCTAATCCTGTAATAAAGACTATTTTTAATGAATTCTTTACCTTAATTAACTCACTTGCTAAATCAATACCATTAATTCTAGGCATTTTTATATCCATAAATATTGCATCTATATTATTTGATATTATTGATTTTTCGATTTTTTCAACATCATCGAGATAATAATGAAATTCGATATCTTGATCTATGCCAATTACATTATCAAAAAATAAATGCAGTGCACTTTTTTCATCATCAACCACTAAACATCTCATATTTTAAGCCCCCCCCCGCTTTTTTTGGTATCTTTATGGTAATCTTTGTTCCAATGTTCACATTTGATTCAACAGATAAAGAGCCATTAAAGATTAATTCAATTCTATTTTTGGTATTCATCAAACCTGTAGAATGCTTATCTACATTATTGAAGACAAAACCAACTCCTTCATCAATAACTTCGACAAAGAAAGAATCATCATCTTCAAAACTATGAATGTACACTTGGCACTCTTTACCTAATTCATTTAATTTCGAATATTTAATGGCGTTTTCTACTAATGTTTGTATTGAAAATGACGGAACCATAAAAGAAGACACCTCTATGTCAAAAATAATCTCAAACGGTTTATCTAATTTAAAATTTTCAAAATCAACATAATTCATTACTAAATTTAGTTCATCTTCTAAACTAACAATATTATTTTTAGATATTTCAATGACATTTCTCAAATTATTAGCTAATAAATTGATAGATTTATCTCCTTTTTCCTTGCTAACTGAATAACAATTTTTAATAGTATTTAATGAATTAAAAATGTAATGAGGAGAAACTTGATTTAATAGCATTTTTGTCTTGAAGTCTTTAGCTTGTTTTAAATATTCAGCATTTTTATATGAATCGATTGTTCTCATATAGACAAAATGTAAATATATAAAAATAAACAAGAAGCAACTTACTAAATAAAGTAAAGAACATATACCAAAAGACATAAGTATTAAGTCTTCATACTTATAAGAAGAATTAAAAAGAGAAGAAATGTTAATAAATAAGAATAAGAATAAGCATGAAACGCTAGTGATATTTAACTGTTTTGTACCTGCTAGTGCAATTAAAATTCTAACAAGCCAATAAAATTCGAATATTGCTAAAATAATTATGTAATAGCTTGCTTCTTCTTCTCTACCAACGGCTAATAAAACAGCCTGATATATTAGAGCTATCAAAATAAATGATAGAGTATAAAGTCCTTCTTTCTTAGAGAATTTAATATGATAGTCGTGAACGAAGAAAAATATTAAATAAGATAAAGAAATCGAAAGAAATACTGAGTTAATCACCTTAAAAGCGATAAAAAAATTGTATCTAGAATAAATATCCAAGGTGGAAATTTTATCAATAATTATGGCCGTATCGCAATTTGTCATCATGTATAAAAATAAAAATATTGAAAATATTAGCGTATTTTTACTAGCTGTTTTATCGAATGTAAGTGATACCGCTTCAATTACTATTATTACTAGATTTAAATTAAAAGCTATAAGTTGGATTATCCTGATACACAAAAAATAGTTAGCATCATTCGCCATACCAAAATGATGCAACGCTATACTTACCCCATATATCAATATCGTTGCTAACAAGGCAGCAAGCAAGAAGAATATTAAGTGTCTTCTTATTTCTCGCATATATTGTATTTTAAAATATATTTTAAAATAAAAATACTAAGATTTTAGTATTACTCTATTTTAATAGATATCAAAATTTTAATATCTATTTATTGAATTTTGATTTTGAAAATTCTATTATTTTTAAAATAAAACCCTTTAAAACTCAAATATTTTTTTATTTTTAAAATGAAATATCACGGAAGTAATTACTATACATAAAAGAGTGCTAAAAGAAGGACTTAGAGTGTCATCTAATAATAATTTTAAATAAAGAAATTGAATTTTAAAGAAGTGCTAAAAAAGTGCTTCGTTTTGCTAAAAAACCGCTAAAACTCGGCTATTTTATTGAATTTAGACTTGTTTTTTAAGTTGTTTATTTTATCATAAAAATATATTAACTGCTTCTGGACAGTATAGGGGGAAATGTTATGAAAGCTTACAAAATTTTCAAATCTGGTTTAAAGATCAAAAAGATCGAAAAAACACTTAACAAACTCGATTCTTTAGGTTACGAATTTGTTGATTTAGTCTTTGGAAAAGGTATCTTCTTCCAATGTGCTTACATCATCGCTAGAGCAAAATAATAAATGATAATACAAAAGTCTCTTTGGAGTGAATGGAAAAAACTTTTAATCTGTGGTCTCTTATCTTTCTTGATTGTTCCAATTGTAATTATTGTTATTATAGTTAAAACAGTTAAGTGTGATCAATGGGTTATAAGTGATGAAAAAGTAACTCACACACGGGGATTATTCTCTAAGAATGAACAAGTTATTTTGTGCAAAAATATAACTGAATGTTCAATGAGCGAAAATTTCTTAGGTAGAGTATTTCATTATGGAACAATCTCTTTATCGATAATTGGTAAAAGAGCAACAATAATTCCTTATTGTAAAAACCCTGAAGAAGTTCAAGCTGAGCTTAGAAGAAAAATTGATAAAGCCCGTGAAGCAAATATTGCACAAGGTTTAGTAAATTAATTATTAGCGATCCAGATAGTTAGTAATTATTGTGCTAAAAATTAATCCACATTTAAAATGTGGATTTTTTTATTAAAAACCATAAAAAAATTAAATTAAGTTAATAAAATATAATCAATTTTAGTTATTAGACACTCAATATTCAATGTATCCTGAATTAAACCAAGGAAGATGAGCACTAAATCTATTAGACAAAAAAATAAATTAGGGTCATCACCCTTCGCTAAGTAGCCTTATTCTCCAACGATTCCGCAAGTTAGCTTTATATTAAAAGAATAATAACTACCGATTGGTATATTAATAATCTTTTCGTTCTTTGAGTTGTGCTCTTGTTCATCAATTAAATTTATATAGATTTTTTCATAAACAATTGAACATAATTTCAATGTTACATGCTTACTGTTTTGCAATTTATATCTAATTAAATTAGCTTCTCCTAGGACTGCTAAATTTGAACAAACAGTTGTAATTGGTTAATTATATTTTTTTGAAATTTCATAAACAGATAAGCTTTCAACAGAGAGAAGTCTTAAAATATCAATTCTTCATTGATTAGCTAAAGCTTTTGAAATCTTTAATAATTCCTTATTCTTTTTCGAATTAATAATTAGATTTTTCCCATATTTAAAATATATCATTTTTAGCAAATTATAAAAA
>JAXDXW010000055.1:0-10582 GCA_034087725.1 Candidatus Onthovivens sp.
ATTCCTGCAATTTCATACAGTTTTAGCAGGGTTTTTATGCTAAATATACTGTTTTCTGTTAATACAATATCGCTGATTTTTGTAATTATTGAATTAGTATTTTTACTGTCAAATAAATTTGCTAGAACAATCAAAGAGTTAGCAACAAATTCGATTGTTGTAGATACAAGCTCAATGGATGAATATTATAAAGAATTAGGTTATGACAATTGATAATTTAAACGCAAACAACGAAACAAACAAATCGAGTAACGTTTCTCAAAAGAAAGTAAACGAAATTGAATATTACAGACCTACTTTTTGGAAAAGAGTTTCGCTAAGAGTATTTGATTTTCTTATCTGTGCCCTTCTAGGGTTAGGTATATTTACAGGTCTTAGAGGAATTGTAAATAATGTGGCGTCAAATAAACAAAAAATAGAATACATGGATCATTTGAGAGAAGAAAGCGGTCTTTATGTCTATAATTCTGAATTAAAAAAGTATGAAGATTATGTTACATATTTGGACAAAACAACAGATCAATCCTATGCCTCAAAATCTATAATTATTCAAGAAGCTATAACAAATTTTCAAAACTTCATTAAGCAAAGTGCTGGAGAAGAAATTTATAACTTAATAGTGGATGATTTTAACTCTTGTATGTTAAGCGAAAAATTAATATACGAAGGTAAAAAATTATTTGTTGAGAGCAGTGACGGCAAAGCTATAAAAAATGAAGAGGCTGAAATTCCTGTAAAAATATACTATGAAATGGCTTATGTACCATATTTTAATGAAAGATGTTTAGCCCAATTGCTAAATTATGCGCCACATTTTCTAGAGTATCAGCAATATTTTTCAAATATGATGCTTTTTATGGAAATTCCACTAGCTATTTTCCTATCAACTTTGGTTATTTACTACTTAATTCCTTTGTGTTTCTTTAGAGGTAAGCAAACGCTCGGTAAATTTTTATTTCAAACTGCTTTAGTAGATTCAAAAGTATATTCAGTAAAATTTTGGAGATTTTCTTCCTATTATTTAATCTTTCTTTTTGCAGAAGTATTTCTGAGTTTATTTACATTTGGTATTCCTTTAATTATTTCTTTTTCAATGATGGCTTTTAGCAAAAATAAACAAAACTTTCACCAATATATGCTTGGTATACAGGAAGTAGATGTTTCTTGCTCAAAAATTTATTATTCTAGGGATGAAATTGTAAATCCTAAAGAAAGTAAATACGATATTAAAAACTTCAAAATGAGATAATTTTAGGCGCAAAATAGAACAATTTTCAAACATAAATATAAAATATTTAAAGATTGAAATGGGTATGCCCAATTTGTATAATTTAGAATATGAATATAAAGAAAACATTAATGTTCTATGCTGTTTCATTATTGGGAATTGCAGGCTTAATATCAACTTGCCCAAATAACAGTTCCTTTAATGATTCAAATAATTTCAATAGAACTCAGGTTAAAGTTAGCAAAGCAAAGGGTCCTCAATTGCTTAGCGAATCTTCTTCAGGAATTCTAACTGAAGTAGGCGTATTACAATCTACAGCAGCAACTAGTAAAACACGTTTTGAGTTTAGATTTACAGCTCCAGAAACAGGGCATTATTACTTAGGTTTTGAGAAAAAAGTAAGTAGTGATAATCCTAAAGAGGAGCCTGTTTCAATTAAGAAACAACTTTCACTTAGTTACAAACTTATTGATTCAGAGGAAAATTATTATAGCGAGATTACTTTTGATTCGCTTACTCATCCGCTTTTAGGTAATAGTTCAAATGCTTTAAGTAGTGTGGTCGGTTATTCTGATTTAGAAACAACACATGTAAGTAAATTGGATTACAGCACACTTGAAGTTATTAATATTTTTAAAACAAACGAGCCTTACAAAGATGTTGAAATTAGCGACGAATCAGGAGAGTGGATTAATTTTAATTCAATAATCGGAAGCGAAAACATAAAAGAAGGACAAATTTTTAGTTTAACAGCGAATGTTGGTCAAGTTACGAATACTGTTACTTCTTCATCTGTAGAAATAGCTTTTGAATATGTTAGCACTACCAACCCATTTTTTATCGGTTACGGATTTAGTTCTGAAGGCAGAGTTGAAGAATATAAGGCAACATTAAATTATTATGTAAAAACAGAAAATAATACAACCGAGTTAAGAAGTTCATCAATTCAACGTAAAAATGCGAATGATTATTATGATCCAATTGGAGCAATTGGTACTGATACATTAAGAACTTATTGTGATATTCCTTTGAATCCAGGGGAAACCTTATTAACTAACGACTTCTCGGTATCCAATATTTTTGGAGGTTATCAAAGTGAGTCAGATAAAAGATTTTATGTTAGCAAAAACGCTGACGGAAATCTCGAACCATTAACTGTAACTTGTGGAAAAGCTAACAAACATAAATCGTTTTCTCTAGATCAATTTGTCAGTTTTTCGTATTTAGGTTCATCTTCATTTAACGGGTACGGAACAGTTTCTTTTAGATGCGAAAACAAAATAACTAGAGATTTTTATAGGACATTAATTACAACAAGATTATATAACGAGAACGCCGATTATTTAGACGATGGGACAGTTGTTATTAGAACAAGACTTAATTTGAATACAGACACTCTTTATTATTTTTATTATGCAGGTATTGATGAGCCAGTCATTTATCAAGCAGCTTCTCAATATGCGAACGTCACAAATAATTCTAACATCGAACTTTTGTTTGAAAATTTAGATGTAACAAACTTAGTTAATGTTACGATGAGCAATTATTCAGTTGTGGTTGACATGTTTAATAATGAAAAAGTTTTACAAATTAAGCAAAGTAATTACTCAGCTAGATTTGCCGACACTGAGTTAGGCTTCAAAGAGATAAAAGCCGGAGATAGAGTTTATGTTTCTGCAAACCCAAAAAGCTACAATTTCAACATAGATTTATTCATGATAATTAGTTTTGTTGTATTGGTTGTAGTTTATGAAGCAATATCAATTTCAGCATTCTTTTATCTTAAAAATAAAAACAAAAATGATGAATTTAAGAGAATGAGACCAAAACAATATCGGAAAACAAACACAACTGGTTTATTCACAAGCACTTGTATTTTATTCATGCTTGAATCAATAATTTTCAGATCTACAATTTGGAATAACACAATTCCTGTTTATAACAGTATGGATATTTTAATCTGCGTTTTTACAGTTGCCTCTATTATTATGGGTGGATATTTTATTAGATATTTTGCAATACAAATTAAAAATATTCGTGATGTTAAGAGGGACGAAAAGAGCAGAAGAAGAAGAAATTCAGCATTAGACGAAGGAACTTTAATTATTCCTACAACCAAAGGAGAATAGAATATGGAAATTAAACTTAAGAATTTAACTAAAATCTTCCCAGGAAATGCAAAAAAGCACATCAAAGATACTGTTGCAGTTAGCAATTTGAACTTAACAGTTCCTGATGGTAAATTGGTCGGTTTGCTCGGACCTTCGGGTTGTGGTAAATCAACAACTTTATACATGATTTCAGGTCTTCAAATACCTACATCCGGTGAAGTTTGGTTTGGCGAAGAAGAAGTTACTAATCTATCTCCAGAAAAAAGAGGAATAGGACTAGTTTTCCAAAACTATGCTTTATATCCACACATGACTATTTACAAAAATGTTGAATTTCCTTTAACTAATTTAAAAATCGAAGTTCCATTAACAACTTTCTACAATTTTGATAATGAAATTACTTACGCAATGGAACAAGGCGATTTTATTGAAGGAATTCTTCGTTCAACAGCTACTTTGTTATCAAGAATAGGCTTATCCAAAAAACAATATAGCATTAGTCATTCTTTGCAAGGAAAAGATTTAACTTTAAAAGTTTCTTTACTTAATACAAGCGAAAAGAACCAAGCAATTTTTGAAGCTAATTTTTCTAAAGTTATTAAAGGATACAGTATTAAAACTAATAAAACACAATCTTCAGAAGCTTTATTTGACAACATCATTAAATGCAAGATTTCTGTTCCAGATAAAGAAAAAATCTGTACAGGGGTTATTGATTTAACTTTTACTAGTGCAAATAAAAATTTGGACGATGCTAAAAAAGAGATTAATCAAGCTGTCTCAAATATAAATATTAAATTACCTGTTTCAGGTGAATACATAAACGAAGAACATCATCAATATCATGTTTTGTTAAATGTTACACGTGTTGATTACGAGTCATTAATTTCAGCAATTAGCGCTCTTAAACACGTAGAATCTATTTGCGATGTTGATTTGAAACTTTCATCTATAAAAAATAAGAGCATAACAAAATTAGGAAGATCCCTTATCATTAAATATAAAGAGAATATTAAAGAATTTAGAATTTATGATGAAAAAGGTGAGACAAAAGCCTTCTTTAAAGTTAAAAAGGCAACAAAAGCAAAATTAGAAGAGATTTCTGCTTCTATTACACAAGTTATGTCTGCCCAAATCGAATCAGAAAAAATTACCCCATCAGTTGCTTATCGTAAATTAACAGCCATCGAAAGAAGAGACATTGTTATTGAAACTTCTAAATTAGTTCAAATTGAAGATTATTTACAAAGAAAACCATCACAATTATCCGGCGGTCAACAACAACGTGTTGCTATCGCTCGTGCCTTAGTAAAGAAACCAAAAGTTTTATTACTTGATGAACCACTATCAAACTTAGACGCTCGTTTAAGACTTCAAACTCGTGAAGAAATAAGAAGAATTCAAAAAGAAACTGGCATTACGACTGTTTTTGTTACTCATGACCAAGAAGAAGCAATGTCTATTAGTGATGAGATTTTAGTCATGAAAAACGGAGTTCAACAACAAATTGATTCACCTCAAAACGTTTATAATGATCCAGTTAACTTATTCGTAGCTCAATTTTTAGGTACTCCACAAATCAATGTATTTAAAGGAAAAGTAGAAAAAGGAAACATCTTAATTGGCGATTCCGTCGTTAAAACAGGGGTTAAAGTACCAGATCAAGATGTATTTATTGCCATTAGACCTGAGGGCTTTGCGATAAATAAAACCGACTCAAAAATTGGATTAAAAACAGATATTGAAATGATTCAAGTTTTAGGAAGAGATATATCAATTATCGGACAAAATCCAGCATGTACTCAACCATCTTTTAGAGTAATTATTTCTAACGAAGATACTGCTTTATCTGGAAAAGTAGTTTTATCTGTAAAAGAAAATAAAATGTTCCTCTTCGACATTAATACTCAGGAGAGAATTAGATTCTAATTAAGGAATTTTATGAATTTTAAGTTTAGAAAAGCTGAAACAGTTAATGAATCTACTGCTGTAGTCGATAGCACATATTTTGATTCCACTTATGGAAATTTAAAAGAAGGCTACAATCCAGAGCAAAATGTTGAAGTTAACATTGTTTCAAGAAAAAAGATTAAAAAAGATTATCAAGTTGGCGGAGTTTTAGACCAAGAACAGAATAATAACTGGAAAGCCTGGCTTTATTTGGCGCCTGTTCTTATTTTGATGGCAGTATTTTTAATTTTCCCTTTGATAAATACTATAGCTATTGCCTTCTTAAAAGATTATAGTTACGTTGAAGGCACAAGTAATGGCTTGACATTCGATAATTTCTTAGAAGTTTTAGGACTGAAAGCAATTAATGGTTCCTATGATACAGACTTCGTTAATTATGCTATTCCTAATACTTTTATAATTGTTTTTGTTACTGTTCCATTATCAATTTGTATTGCGCTTTTAATATCGGTCTTATTGAACAAAATTAAATGGTTTCAAAAAGTTTATCAGACAGTATTTTTCTTACCATATGTTACAAATACAATTGCTGTTGGTATGGTATTTAGCGTTCTTTTTGATAAAAACGGTATTATCAATTACATTTTTAACTCTGATATCACTTGGATTTATGGCGCGAATAGATGGACGGCAATGATTCCTCTTTGCTTATATATTATTTGGAGTAGCTTGCCATTTAAGATTCTTATCTTGTTAAGTGGTTTGCAAAATATAGATAAACAATATTATCAAGCAGCAAAAATCGATGCTGCTCCACAACGGAAAGTGCTGTTAAAAATTACTGTTCCAAGTTTATCTCCTCAAATATTGTACTTGATGGTTACTTCATTTATTGGAGCATTTAAAGAGTATACTGCTATTGTCGGATTATTTGGTGGGCCTGGTACAATGGGCGCTGGATCTATCAATAAAGATATGCTGACAATGGTTTATTACATTTATAACAATATGAATACATTTACTGGAAGAGCAGCAGCAGCTGCAGTTCTTCTTTTCCTTATTATTCTTTTATTTACATTCTTGCAATTATATTTAAGCAAGAAGAAAGCTCAAAATTAGGGAGGATCAAATATGGAAGAAGCAAAACAAATAAAAACATATGTTGATTTTACCGAAGAATATCTTGATGATAATGAAATTAAATTAGTTATAAAAGAAGGATCAAAATCTGTTGAAGCATTAAGAAAAAGAGAAAAAGTTACAAATGTTGTTTCTACTGTTATAACTTATATTCTTATTACTTTTTTAGCTTTAATCATGATATTTCCATTTTATTGGATGATTAGCACTTCTTTAAAAACTACAAACGAAATTCAAGCGCAAACACAAACATTTTTCCCAAGCATTGTTATGCGGAGTAACTATGTTTATGTTTTCCAAGTATTCGATTTTACTACTTATATGGTCAATACCATAGTAGTTGCTATTTTCTCGACACTAGGAACTTTAATTACAACGGTTTTTGCAGCTTTTGCATTTGCTAGATTGAATTTTAAAGGTAGAGAACAATTATTTATGGTTTTCTTGATGACTATGATGATTCCTGGCGAAATGATGGTTATTTCTAACTATATTACGGTATCTTCGTTTGGATGGATAAGTTCTACCCAAACTAGACTAGATGCTTATTTAGCAATGATTGTTCCTTTCTGGGTTAGTGTTTATTATATTTATTTACTTAGACAAAATTTTAAACAAATACCTAATGAACTTTATTTAGCGGCAAAAGTTGATGGTAAGAGTGATTTTGCATACCTTTTAAAAGTTATGATTCCACTTGCAGCACCAACCTTAATTTCAATTACAATCTTAAAATTCATGGGCACATGGAACTCGTATGTGTGGCCTGAATTAGTTACTAAATCAAATGATTTCAAATTAATTTCAAACGGTTTGAAAGGTTCTTCTTTCACCGACCCAGATTCAGGTTATGTTGAGTACGGATATCAAATGGCGGCAACGGTTGTAGTTACTGTTCCATTATTCTTGCTCTTTGTATTTTTCAGAAAATATATTATGCGTGGCGTTGGCCGTGCTGGTATAAAAGGTTAGTTTTATTTAGCGGAGGTTAATGTTAATGAGCAAAATGAGTAAAACTTTAGTATTAATAGCACCAATGTGTGCAGCGTTGCTTCTTAGCGGATGTGGTCCAAAAGGAACTGGCGGTGGCGCAGGGGGAGTAACGGATGCTACAACTATTACTTTATCTACAACTGCTGGAAAAAGTAATCAAGAAGCTTTAAATAGATTTATTAATGGATTTAAAAAAATTGAACCAAATATTACTGTCGAATTAGATATAGTTTCTGGAAATTATGCACAAATTGCGTCGGATACTATTTCTGGGTTTACCACGGGCGATTATGGTGATTTAGTTATGGTTTATCCTGACGCTGTTGCTGATTTCATCGATTATGGTAGAGCTGTAAAATTAGATGATTATATCAATAGCACTGAATATGGCTGGTCAAGCGAAGATAAAGAAGATTATATTGAAACATTTTTATCTGAAGGTCAAAAGTATACAACAGAGGGTACTTACTCATTACCTATGTCTAAATCAACTGAAGTTGTTTATTACAATAAAAATAAAGTTTTAAATCTTACTCTCCCAGGTGTTAATAATGGTAACCCAATCAACGAAGTTTATTTAAATTCACTTACTTGGGAAGAATTCTTTAATGTATTATGTCCAGCTATCGTTGCTTATACCGAAACAGAAGCTGGCTCTAAATTAATTGATAAGACAGGCTCTTATTGGTCAGTTATGTCATACGATAGTGATGATAACTTATTTATTACTTTAGCTGAACAATACGGTTATGATTACACTGCTATTGAAAATGGTAAAGGAAAAGCTCTTTTCAATAATAGTGATATGAAACAATTAATGTACACTTGGAATTCATATGCAAAATTAAATTATATTAATACAGCTGGTAGTACTGGAGCTAGATCAAATTCATTCTTTACTGCAGGGCAAACATTGTTTTCAGTTGGTAGTTCCGGTGGATCTTCTTATCAATATGCTGATGGCTTAGATGTTGGTGTTTTTAAATTACCTCATCCAGAGGGAAAAGCTCGTAAAGTAATTTTACAAGGACCATCAGTTGCAATTTTAAAACACAAAAATGCCAATAACGAATGGGATAAAACTAGAATTGAAGCTGCTTGGAAATTCTATAAATTTATGACAAATTCATATAACGCTTTAGACTGGGCTTTAACTACAAACTACATGCCAATTAGACAAAGCTGCTATGAAACAGAAGATTATAAACGAGCTTATGATGTTTCTAGTCAAGAGCCAAAAACCTTAGATATTTTAAATGCTAGAATTGGTAATTTAGTTAAAGATTTCGCAGCTGATTTCTACACATCTCCAGCATTTAAGGGTTCAAATGAATGCCGTACTCAAGTCGGTGGTATTGTTACAACTGCTTTAACTAAAACAAAAACACAAGCTGATATAGATGCAGCATTTGAAACAGCATTAACCAATGCTAATATCGCAATAGGTAATTAATTTTTAATTAATAAATCAAAAAGGAGAAAAAGATGAAAAAAAGAGTATTTATACCTGGTTTAATTCTTACTGCTGTTACAGTACTTTCTTCATCCCTCCTTTTATCTTGTGGTAGTAGCTCTTCCGATAGTAGAACAATTGTTTTTGCTCACACTTTCGGTCAAAGCATCCTCAACCAAGTACAAAAACAATGTACTGCGTTTGAAAAAATAATTAAGCAAGAAGAAGGAGTCGATGTAACAATTAAACTCGACTATTTTGGTGGTTATAGTGATATTGTCAATAAGACAATCAAAACATTCTCAGCAGGAGGCACTCCAACTATTTGCGTTGCCTATCCAGACCATGTTGCACAATATTTATCTTATAATGTTTCGGGGAAAAATTACGTTAATAATTTAGACTCTTTGTTTAACGATGCTGAAATTGGTTTAACCGCTGAAGAAAAACTTAATCCTAATAAGTTAGGAGTTGATGATTTTGTTGATAGCTTTATCGATGAAGGCAGACATTATATAAACGAAGGAACTTATTCCCTTCCATACATGAAATCTACTGAACTTATGTTATATAACAAAGATTTATTGAAAATTATTTTAAAGGATATAGGAATTCAACAAGGCCCTGAAAGTTATATGGCAAATATTTCATGGGATAATTTCATGAATATTTTGGAATATACAAATGAACATCGTGATAAATATTTTAAAGGATTAGAAAACGATGCTTATCCTCTTTTTTATGATAGTGATGCTAACCTCTTTATTACTCAATGCTTCCAAAGAAATATCCCATTTATTTCTATGAAAGATGGTAAAGGTTCTATTGACTTTAATAACGCTGAAGCAAAAGCAATGGTTCAAGAGATTAAAGAATTATACGAAAGTAAAATATTAATTACTAAAGGTTCGAATGAAGGCAAATACGGTTCTGACTTCTTTAAACAAAAGAAAGCTTTGTTTGTTGTTGGAAGTACTGGTGGTAGCGGTTATAGCGATCCTACAGGTAATTTTGATGTCGGTGTTTGTAAATTTCCTATTTATAAAACTGCAACAGCGGAAACGTCAAAATATGTTTCTCAAGGTGTCACCCTTGCTTTATTAAATGACTATTCAGTTTCAAGTGAAGCAAATGATTTTAAGGTTAAATACGGGTGGAAATTAATGAAATACTTAACAAACACTCAAAATTCAATCACAACTTGCTTATATAGTGAAGGTTATATTCCTTCTAGATATAGTAGTTATGAAGATGAAAGTTATAGAGAGTACTTAAATGAAAGTGAATACATGTCTTTATGTGCTAAGACTGTTATTGATGATATTCAAGGAAAATATTTTAACTATCCTGTCTTTAAAGGCTCAGATAAAGCTCGTGAGAATGTTGGTGGTATTTTAACTGAATATTTAAATGGTAAAGTCACATTAGATAAAGCTTTTGAATTAGCTTACAATAACACAATTAAGGAACTTTAATATGAAATTAAAGAAAATTATCACAGGAATATTTGGTGCTATCTTATCTATAGCAACCTTAGCTAGTTGTAATAACAACAATGGTCCAACTTTTATAGATTATGTACACGAGGATAAAAACATTCGTTTAGTGCATGATTATAAAAAAGAAGATGGATCTAATAGAGATTTTTATACAGATGGTATTTCACAAGTTACATTATTTACACCAATAGATGGAGATACTGCTCATTTTAAAATGGTAGATTATTCTAATTCAGATATTATTAAA
>JAXDXW010000056.1:0-3896 GCA_034087725.1 Candidatus Onthovivens sp.
TGTTTATTCTTATACTTATGATGGTTTTGGAAATGTAAATTCAGTTACTTTTGCAGAATCCATTACACAAACTGGCACAACGACTCATTACGTTTATGATGCACTTAATCGATTGATTAAAAGTTACATAAATCCTGAAAACCCAAATATTTATTCTTATGATGCAAACGGAAATATATTATCTAAAAATGGTGTGGGTTATGTCTATGATTCAGTCTATAAAGATAGATTGATGTGTGTAGGAAATTATATAACTTTCGAATATAATTCTTCCTCACCTTTATTTCCTACAAAAATAGCAAAAGGTAATAATGTTTTTAACCTTGTTCGGAATACAAATAGATTAGAAAGTGTTAATGATATAAGTTTTGTTTATGACCACTTTAAACGAAGAATTAAGAAAATAAGAGGATACGATGTTACTAAATATTTCTATAGCGGAGAAATCTTAGAAGCTGTTGAGATAAGTGAAAATAATAATACCTATAAATTTATTTATCATTATGATGAAAATCGTAAGTTGATCGGATTTTCTTATAACAACAATGAGTATGTTTATATTCGAGATATATTAGGCAATATTAGGTCGATATACGGAATTAATGAAGGGACTTATTTAGTTAATTATTCATATGATGATCGGGGACAACCTACAATTGCTTCGAATAATACAGAAATCGGAAACTTATTAGCACAGAAAAATTGCATTTTACATAAAGGTTATTTATATGATTTCGAAACAGAGCTTTATTGGATATTCTCACGCTATTATTCGCCTGAATTATGTAGATGGATTTCACCAGATTCAATCGAATATTTAGATCCTGAAAGTATCAATGGATTGAACTTGTATGCGTATTGCAACAACGACCCCGTTAATAAGTACGATCCTACAGGACGTTTTGCTATCACTTTGACAACCTTATTAATTGGTGGTTTAATAGCTGGAGCAATTGGAGCTGGTATTGGGCTTGGTACTGCTGTTTACAAAGATGTAAAAGAAGATGGCGTCTGGTTCAATGGAGATTGGACTGATTATGTTGGAAGAACACTTGGAGGATTTGTCTCAGGATTTGGGGTTGGTATTTGTACTGTTTTAGGTGCTGGGGTAGGAGTCGCCGCTTTAGGTGGAATAACCGCGACTTTATTTACTTCTACTGGACTAACATTATCTTTGGGATCAGCATTAGGAATTGGTAGTGGAGTTGCTTTTGCGACAGGTATGGCAGGATATGCAGTTAGAATTGGAATTAGTAAAAGTGAAGATTTTAAAGTCCAAAATATGTTTATTGAAGGTGGATTTAATGCGGTTTCTGGAGCGTTATCTGTTTTAGGTGGTTATTTAGGAGGTATGGCAGGAGTTCACAATACAGTATTTACTAAATTGTTATCGCAAAAAGGTGATTTTTGGTTGCGATTATTAGTGGAAAATGTATTTACCGCTGGATTTAAATTAACTAATGCATTAATAAAACCATATTTTATGATTTAGGAGGATAGAAAGTATGCGCAGATATTTATATTCTAATTTATTAAAAATAATATTTGGTTCACTATTGATAATTACTTTTATACCTTCATTGGTTTACTTTGTTTGTTGCTTATTAATTGATAACAGTATAAATATAACAAGTTTGATAATAAATATTTCTTGTTTGTTATTGTGGGTTTTCCTTAATCTAATAATATTTATATTAAACAAGAAAGCAAATAATAGTATTCTTTTTGGGGAAGAAAAAATGTCATATAAAAAAAGAACTTTATATTCTAATAATGTAAGTATTAAGTATTTTAAATTTCGTATATCATTTATTGAACCAAGTTTAGTAATTCCTAAAATACATATAAATGGAAATAATTTATCTGTAACATGTTATCTTTCAAAAAAAGATATAAAGGAGCTTAAAAAAATGAATTTTGAAATAAAAGAAATATAAATCAGCAAATTACTTTTACAAGCAAAGCTGGGCAAGTTTACACATTAAGTAAATTCGTCTTTCTTTAATTTTAAATATATATTTTTTCAGTTTTAATAACATATAAAACTCATATTTTTATTTTATCATTAATAAATGACATAATTTTTGCAAATTTTACAATAAAGTGGTAAAAAATGTAGAATTTATTTGTTCAGCATTAAATGATGTGATACAAAATTAATTATATTAAAAAGACATCTTATCTATAATTAAGTTGTTAAGTTTTATAGAAGGAGATGTCCATGAATATTGTATTATTAGAACGCAACTATTTACCAATAGATGTTGAAACAAGATTACATGCCTGCTTGCATAGGACTGCTTCAAATTTGCCTATAAGAAAGATTCTATCTTTCTATCACATAAAAAAGTATATTTTATCGATGGCTAAAAATATTTAGCGGTACAAAAGAATCGTTATTAGATAAATCCCATAATCTATTATGCGATCATCCTAGCAAGCTTAAAGACGATGTAGTAAAAAAGTATTAAATCTTCATAGAAGAAATCCTGACCAAACTTATATAGAGATATGGGTTCGTCTTAAGCGTGAAGGATTAGGGATTTCTCCATCTAGTGTTCTAAGAATCTTTAAAAGAATCGAAGAATTTACAATATATAAACCACATCCTAAGAAGCATAACAAAGTCTATCAGACTCCAAAAATGGTTCATGAAAAGTGGCAAGTGGATATTAAATATGTGCCGTCTGAATGCAAAGCAACAGGTTTAATAGGTAGATTTTATCAATATGCGATTTTAGATGAATGCTTTCGAAAGAGAGTACTATACTTTACAACAGAATATTCTATGTATGAAACAATACAATATTTAAAATATGCTATTCGCAAATTTGGATGTTTCCAAAGGAAATATAAACTGATAATTGTTTAGAATTTACCGATAGTGTAAGGAGAAAAACCTGGTGCTAAATATACAACACCTTATAGCAACATCTTAGAAAGATTTTGTAGTGGGAATAATATAAAGCATCATCTTATAAAGCCTCGCACTCCTGAACATGATGGCAAGGTTGAAAGAAGCCACAGTATTGACCAGGATGAGTTTTATAGCAAATTGAAATTTATTCCTTAGGTAATCTTTGGCGTCAAGGTGAATCGCGGAACAAAAGATTTAATAATACACCCAAATTTGTATTCGGTTTTAAGACTCCAAATGAAGTTGAACTTGAAAAGCTGTTAGAATTAACGGAAACTACAGGTGAGATAAGATATACAAAACGTTTCACATCAATTGAAAACTAACATAAAATAATATTATGCTAGTACACACATCTGGTTCTTATGACATAGATATTAAAGTTACTGAAAAAGTTCTAAGCACCACTTTAAGTAACAATTTTTATGATTTAACTAGTACTGGACTAATTTTATACAAACTTGAATGTTCTATACGGGATTTTGCAATTGAACATTTGCTGAAATCAACTTTAATGTGTAACATTAAAACTACTGCGTCTTCAACGATAGTATTTGATTTATGTTTTATTTCATCTTCAGATTTAATTAACAACAAAACATTCGACTTAGATCTAAATAATACTTTTACAATAGGTATTAGGTTTAAAATTAGAAATTTTGAAGAAAATGCCCGTATATTAAGTTTTTCTAACAGTGAAGGAAATGAATTTTGTTCTCTTTATATAAAAAATGAAACTTTATATTGTTCTTATGGTAGTCTCAATATGTCAATTAGAACGATATTTAAAGACTATTGGCATACATTATTTTTTAGATATGATGGTTCAAAAATTGAAATAAATATTTCTCCTACTTATCAATTTATTGTAGCAGCTTTAGATTTTAAAGGAGCAATATTATCACTAGGTGGAAAATTTTCGGCAGGTTCATCGGTTAATACGGTCGATGCTTTATTTGAACGATTAATTTTTAAAAAT
>JAXDXW010000057.1:0-7836 GCA_034087725.1 Candidatus Onthovivens sp.
CAAACTAAATTGTAAAGGAGGAAGTTATTATGGATGTGTATCGATGTAGCTTTATATTAACTTACTTTTACAATGGAGGAATGACTTATGATAAGAATGTATTTTGAGGAAAATAACGAACTCAAGACTTTGAAATTTAAAAATGAAGACGAGACTTTTATAACTTCTGTGCAAGAAAGAATGCTTGTCGATATCACTTCACCAAATGAAGAAATAATTCAAGATATAGCAAATAAAACTAAACTTCCTCTAGATATGCTCATGCTTTCTCTAGACGAAGAAGAAATGGCCCACGTTGATTTCGACGATAATGCTAATTTAGTCGTCATTGATATACCTTATAGTGATAACCAAGATAAGTTTTTTACTATACCATTTTTCATTTGCTTTAACGAAAAATATATTGTTACTATTTGCAAAAAGAAAAATGAAATTATTAAAAACGTCATTAAACAAACAAAAAAATTTGAACCACATAAACATACAAGAACAACATTATTTATATTGTATAAAGTTGCAACTGAGTATATTAAATCATTAAAAGAAATTGATAAGCGTAGTAAAGATGTTGAACAACGTTTACATACTTCTATGAAAAACAAAGAACTGATTGAGTTAATGGAGATTAATAAAATGCTTGTTTACTTTTCTACTTCACTAAATTCAAATAAGGCAGTTACACAAAAATTAATAAGATCTCCTCTTTTTAGACAATATGAAGCAAATCAAGATTTAATGGACGATTTAATTGTTGAAAACGATCAAGCTATAGAAATGTGTAATATATATCGAGATATTTTAGCTGGAACAATGGATGCATTTGCTTCAATTATATCTAACAATCTAAACGTCGTAATGAAAACTTTAGCAATCATAACTATTGTTCTTTCAATACCTACTATTATAGCAAGCTTCTATGGAATGAATGTTGATAAACTTCCTTTAGCAGATGTTCCTTATTCTTTTTGGATTATTGTTGGAATTAGTTTGGTAGCTGTAATCGTCGCTGGATTACTATTCTTCTTTTACGGGAGAAGAACTAAGATTGACAAAGAAAGAAAACCTAAAAGAAAAAAATCTTTGTAAATACAGAGTTTTTTTAAATTTGATGAGGGTTCTGCGGGGTTTTTTCTCAAAAAAGGCTTTTTTAACTAATCTCGTTTGGCTTTTTATTGAAATATTTTTTAAATGAATAATAAAACGTTTGATAGTCATTAAATCCTACAAGAACAGCAACTTCAGTAGGCTTAATGTTCTTTTTTAGAAAATCCATCGCCTTATTCATTCTTAAATTATTTATATAATCTGATGGTGAAATCCCATATGTGCTTTTAAAAAGCCTGTAAAAATAAGTTCTATCATAATTTATATAATTAGCTACATCGTTGACGGTTATGTGATTCATATAATTACAATCGATAAACTCTTTAGCAACTATTATTAAATCTTTTCTTGGACCGACTTCCTCTTCCCCAGTCATCAAAGAATGAAGTATCAAGTAAAGATTTCCTAAATAAAGCAAATCAATATTTGGTATATTAATATTTAAATTTAATAAATAGTGAAGGATATTTTTTATAGTTATATAACTCTTTACATTTTTCACATAAACTTTATTGCTTATAAATCCTGCTTTTTGCAATAAGATTTTAGCATTTCTTCCAGAAAAACCTATCCAATAATAAGTAATAGGATCTTTATCATCTGATTCGTAAAAACTAATGCTGTCATTCGGCAAAATAAAGCAATCTTTAGCTTTTAGATTATATACTTGATCCCCAATTTTCAATTTCCCCTTGCCACTTTCAACTATGTGCAGAATGAAATATGTTCTAAGTTGTGGTCCAAAACTACTACCAGGGAGTCTTTTTTCCCGTCCTATCTCCTCTACAAATAAATCAGATTGTGTAGAAACTTTATGTTTAACAAATAAATATCTAGAAGGTATAGACAAAGAAATCAAATTATTGCCAATTAATTTATCTTCGCATAAAGTTTCAAATAGATAATACATAAACAATTCTATTTTATGTATATGGCGAGCAATTTTAATGCTTGATCCCTTTTTTGCCTCATAAAATCCATCTTTTGTTTCAACGAGATGAATGTTAAAAATGTCATAATTGTCTCTAAATGAATAGTATAAAACCGAAGCAAGCAGATATAGATTTATCGAGCCATCATATTGAATATTAAGAAAATATGAAATTTTATGTATAAATTTAGAGATTTTATTATTTGATTTAATAATGTTTGATTCATAAACATTCGTAAGTAAAAGCTGATGAGTCACATTTTTAGGCATCAAAATCAAATTAGCAAACTTTGATATTAAAGGGTTACACTCAATTTGTTCAATGTCTAGATCGACTGTTTTATCTTTTGAATAAAAAATTTTATTTGAGCCATAAACAATTTCTAAATCTCTGTCATTAATGTATTTTATTTTATCCTCAAGAATATCGATATCGGTAAGGCAAGAAATACAATTGTTCAGTTTTGTTTCATCAAAAAAAGGATACAAATTAACTTTAATTTGAAAATCTTCATCGATAGAATTTATCAAATTATAAGTAGAACTTGTATCCTCGCTAATTATAAAAATATCTATTTGTTTAATATTGCTTATATGAGCTAAATAAGAAAGGAATCTTATTTTTTGTTCATTAGCTTTAACTAAGTACGCATTTATACCATTATTAAAATTTTTAAAGAGGTACAAAACACTAAGAATATCATTTAAATCTTCCCTTAATTCAGTTATTACAGATATTTTTTTGGTCATATTTAAATGATATTACGTGTTTTATCTTATAACAAATGGTTATTAATTTTCTTTTACTTTTTTATATGTAAGAAGGGCAATAGCAGCTAATGCAAGACCGCTTAAAACAATACTTGTAGCTGTAATAGATCCTCCACATCCTGAAGAAGCTGGTAATTTCTCAATAGCTTCAACTGCGATTTTAAAAGCGCTGACAATAGTATTAACACTTTCAACAGAAGTTGATGCTTCAACATCACTTCTTGCTTTGTTAGCTAATGAAGTAATCTTTTCTTTGTTTTCTTTAGAATATTTTGTTAAGTCAATTTCGTCATAATAAGTATTTATCTCATTAATTGCACTTGTTTTTGCTTCTTGAAGAGTTAACTGAGTATTTGTAGGAACTTTAGAAATATCTTCTAAGGCCTTATTCAAAATTGAAGTAATATTTTCAAAAGTTTCTGCAGCGTCAATAGCTTCTTTTGCCGTATCGATAATATCTTGTACAGTTGCTTTTTGTGCATCTCTATATAAAGTTAAATCTGTTTCATCTAATGTAGCTTTTGCGCTTACTTTTTCTTCATCAAGTAAAGTAGGAATAGTAGAAATTATTGAGAAGAACACGCCAACTGCTGAGTCAATTTCATCATAAGCTGTGGCTGTTTTGATAGCATCAACAGTCTTTTCTTTCTCTGCTGTTATTTTTGCAGCATTTTCACTACTATAAGCAGATGTTTCTACACTATTTACTCTAGCGATTGCTTCATATTTATAAGCAGACAATTTCTCATCATGAGTTAAAACTGCATCAATACTTTCTAATGTAGATTTTAAAGTGTTTTCAACTTCAGTTACTGTTGTGGCTGCTTCAATAGCGTTTTTACCAGAAGTAATATATCCTTCAACTATTACTTTTTCTGTTTCTTCATAAATTGATAAATCAACAGCATCTAAAGTAGCGATTGCTTTAGTTTTAGCTTCTTCTAACGCAGTAGGAACAGCGCTCGAACTTTTCATAAATTCAGATAAAGCAGTTGATACACCTTCTCTTGTAGTTGCTTCATTTATAGCTTGTTTTGCAATATTAATGTAAGAATTAATTAAATCTAAACTGTCTCCACTATACTTTGAAGTATCGAATTCATTAATAACAGCCAATGCTTCCTCTTTAGCTTTTGCAAGTCTTACTTCAGAAGTAGGTACTTCATGGATTTGACTCAATGCTTCTGTTAAAATAGATTGAATCGATTCCGAAGAAGTTGCTGAATTAATTTGGGCTTTAGCAGTTGTAATAATTCCTTGAATAGTGGCTACATCTTCACCTTCATAATTTTCCAAATTAATTGCATCTAAAGTTTTGATCGCATTTGTCTTTTCATCATCTAATAAAGTTGGAACACCTTCTAAATTAGTAACAAAAGCATCGTAGATTGAATTAATTTCCTCAACCGTAGATACTGTAGCAATATCACTTTTAGCTGTATTTATAAGATTTATAACAACAGTTTTGTTTGTGGAACTATAAACTTCTAAATTAACAGCATCTAATAAGGCATATTTTTCCTCTTTTGCTTCGCTTAAAATTTGTTCTGAAGTTTTAATTGAAGCAATTTCTGTTAATAAATTATCGTAAATAACTTTAATATCATCTAATGCTATTGAATTCATCAGTTTAAATATTGCGTTTGATTTTAACTGTCCAACCTTAGCAGCTTCATCTGCAAAATAAGGATCAGTAGAGATAGCCTTCACAGCTTCGATAACTTCAAATTTCGAATCATTTAAGAGTTTATTGTTAGTTTCATAAAGTGCAACACGGGAAATTTTGTTATCTGCTGCCCCTGGATTTCTTAAAATAATATGGACCTGGTCGCTTTGATAATCTGTTGAAGCTAAATATGTCAAAGAGAAAGCATTATTTATAAAAGTACAATCAATATATTTAGAAGGAACAGCGTTGTTTACAGTGCCGTCTGGAGAAATAGTAATACCTGCGCCTCCATCAACCCAGTTACCAGGAATAAATAAATAAGCTTCGTCCCACGTAAGAGATGTAAATTCCAATTCAACTGTATACATTGTTCCAGCGAAAATTGGATCTAAATGGTTATAAAAGAAAGCTTGCCAGTTTTGCTCTGCTTTATCGTTTCTTACTGACAAGTATTTGCCGTTTTCACCTTCTTGAACATCAATTATAGCTTCAGTAGGTTGTCCATTCCAAAAATGAGCAATGGTGCCTGTCTCACTTCCACTATAATCGACAGCTGTACCTACATTATATGTTGAGAAATCATCATAAAGTTCACGAGAAAGTGAAGAAATAACTATATCATCGACGTAAACGACATCATTCTCATCGCCATTTATTAATGTAAATTTAAACGAAGTAGCTGTTGGTTGACCACAAAACTCAAATGATAATTTTTTACTTACATAAGAAATATTAAATGTTGCATCACCATTAGAATGAACAGTTCCATCACTATCAAAGTAAACATTTACCCACCAATTGGAGGCATATTCAATCCAAAGTTGACTTCCTTCAGTTATTTCAAAATCTAGATACATTGAAATTTTATATCTTTTATCTCGAACTAATTTGTCTAATCCATTCATTCCATAGCCTGAACCGATGTAGGCAAAAGTATTTTCTCCACTTCTTCTTAACTTCAAAGCTTTTTCATGTCCATCATGCTCGTCGATTGATGCGACATTTGCAGTTTGCATTCCAATAAATGAATTATTAAAAATATCATCTTGTGTAGCGTCTAGTGAAAATCTCTCAAAATCATCATAATAATACGGAACCCAGTTTTCATCTTTCAAAGTACCAACTGATGCTACTTTTTTAATAGATGCTTCTGGACTAAATGAATTTGTGTTTGTTGCAATACTAGATGACAAAAAAATAGAAGTTACAACAAGCAATAACTTAGATACCATATAGTTCCTCCTTAAGTTAATATAAAAATAACAAACAAATTAAACTAAATAAATCAAATAATGTTGTATTGTCTATATAAAATGTTGTATTTGAATTATAGATATTTTTTTACTTCTTCAACTGTTGGAATTGAAGGTTGTGCACCCAATTTTGTGCACGCAATACTCGCTGCAAAAGAACCAAATTTAGCCGATTCTTCAAGAGAAAATCCACTTGCAAAGTGAGCTGCTAATCCTCCGCATAACGTGTCTCCAGCACTAGTTGTGTCTAAAACATTCACTTTTAAGCAAGGATAAGTTGTATTTTCTTTCGAAGTAATAATCTTATATCCGCTACCTCCACAAGTTTCAATAATAGTTCCTGCATACTTTAAAAGTTCGCCTTCTCCACCAAATTGAGCTAATTCAGTCTCGTTTGGCAGTATTAAATCAACGTATTTTAGAGATTTCTTAATTTTTATATCCATTGGAGCCGGATTTAAAATAGTTGTCATCCCTATTTCTTTAGCTTTTAAAAGAGCATAATCTACAATATCAAGAGGTATTTCTAATTGCGTTAAAAAAATATCGCCTTTTGATGCTAAAGATAAAAATGCATCAACATCCTCCCTATATATCTTATAATTTGCTCCTCTTTCTAAAATAATTGCGTTGTCTTTTTCTGCAATAATAATTATTGCTAAACCACTGGAACAATTCGCAATCTTTATATTTGTTATATCAATGTTTTCTTTTTTTAATGCTTCTAACGAGGCTTTTCCAAATTTATCATTTCCAACCTTGCCACACATATATACTTTTCCACCAAGTCTACTTGCAGCTACAGCTTGATTTGCGCCCTTTCCCCCTTGAGCTATAAAAAATCCAGATCCTGTTAAAGTTTCTCCTTTAGAAGGAAAATAAGGAGCTTGAATTACTAAATCAGTATTTATAGAACCTAAAACAAAAATATTTTTCATTAGAAAATCCTCAAAGAGCTCTCTTTATCAAATAAGTAAATTTTTTCTTCGTCAAAAGAAAGAATTTCTTCGGTTTCAGCCATAAATTTATATTTTCCATGATTTGCTTTTGCAATAAATTTTGTGTTATTAAAAGAGAAATATAAATAATATTCATAGCCTAAAAGTTCAACTAAACTAAGTTTGACCTTAAATTCATCTTGGGAATGAATATTTTCTATATTTGAATGAGCATTTATATTCTCTGGTCTAATTCCAAAAATCACATCAAGTTTTTTAAAAGTTTTTGCATTTAAGTAGTACGATAATTTATATTCAAAATCGCTTAATTTTTTCAAATAAACCGCTAATTCCTCATCTTTTTCATAAATTTCTTTAATTCGTAATTCGTCTTGTTGAGTTTTTAAGTGATTTTTTTCTTCTTCCAATATTGCTTTGTATTTTAATTCAACATTATTAATTTCTTTTTCTTTTTTAAAAAGTAAAGAATTCAATGATGTTTCAAGTTCGGCAATTCCTTCTTTTGTGCCATCTAAATCTCCGTCATCAACAGCCTTTTGTAAAGAAGCGATATTTGCGCGATATGTATTTTCTTTTTTTGAATATTTACTTTCAATTTTATCTAAAGAATCAATTTTAAATCTTAATGATTTTGATGATAAATACAATTTTCTATTTTCTATTGATTCGTTGATATCTGATATTTCTGTTTTATAAAAATTAATTTGTTTATCAATAAACTTTTCAATTATTTCTTTTCTTTCATTTGAAATTTTTAAGGATTGTGCATTATCGAAGCAAATTTCATTAAAATCCTTTAAGGAGGCAGGTGTTGTGTTCATTGAAGGTGATCCAATAAAAGTTGCTACAAAAAGATTTGCAGGTTCAGAATAGACTTCTTCTGGAGTTCCAATTTGTTGAACTCTTCCTTTTGACATAACTACTATTCTATCCGCCATTGTCATAGCTTCAGTTTGATCGTGAGTGACATAGATAGTTGTAGCACCGACTTTTTTATGAAGTGAAACGATTTCACTTCTCATTTGAACGCGTAATTTCGCATCTAAATTAGATAGAGGCTCATCCATTAAAAAGATTGAACTTTCTTTAACAAGCGCTCTACCTAAGGCAACTCTTTGGCGTTGACCGCCACTTAAGGCAGCTGGCTTT
>JAXDXW010000058.1:0-10639 GCA_034087725.1 Candidatus Onthovivens sp.
ATTAATATTAAAAATATTAATGAATTAAACCTCTATTATCCACCTAGCGAACAATTCCATATCTTTAGTGACACTTACTAAGTCAGTAAATCTACCTAATGTGACATTGTATTCGGCTTGAGTATACCATCCATCAAAAACATAACCTGTACGATATGCTTTAGGTACTGATATACCTTGATCATAAAATGTTCTTCCTTCAGGTATATCAAAAGATAAATCTCTAACTGTCGATAATTCATCAACAAAATAAGCTGGTTTGTCTTCACTATCGTTTAAATTAAAATGTACTGATTTAGTATTAGTAGATATTGCACTACCTAAATTAGCAATAACTTGCCATCCAGTAGCTTTTAATTGATATATAGTTAAACCAGGTATATAGAAATAGAAATCACCAACTTTCGCTTTTGAATTTAATTCTTCATCATCACTAGGAGAGACGTTACCACTAAACCATTGAGTAACGTGTGTTGAAGTAGTTACAACAATTGGATCAGCGTTAGGATCAGTTAAAAAGTAAGTAAAGACTAAGTCTCCATTTTCATCATAAGATGATGTGATGGAAGCAATTCCAATACCGGCAGGTATCGTGAAGACTACTTCACGCTCATCATCTAAAGTAATTGTGATAATACATTGATTATTTTCATCAAAAATATAATCTATTGAAGCAATTCCGTTTCCTTTATCACCAGAAGGCAAAGTAATAATTGTAGGAGTATCTTCTCCTTCAAAATAAATTGCCATGGCAGTATTGCCTTCTTCATCAAGAACTTCTTCAATGCGTTCAATACTTCTTCCATCACTTCCTTTAGCAATAGGAATAATAATTTCTTTCTTTTCTCCATCAGTAAAAGTAATAGTTAAAGTAACAGATGTATTGTCCTCACTTGTTTTAGCAGATACATCTGCAATACCAACTCCTTCTACACCAGCAGGAATTGTAAATGTATAATCAGGGGTTCCACTATCTTCACTAAATTTAATCGTAACAGAAGTTGTGCCATCTTCATTAACAACACTTTCTACAGAGGAGATAGCGTAAGGGTCTGTACCAAAAAATGAACAAGAAGATAAAGAAATACCTCCAAGTAACAATGAACCAACTAATAATAATTTAGACTTTTTCATAACTCCTCCTATATAAGTTTCCGATAAGCATATACTGTCATATCTTTTCCTACAGCACTCATATTTGTAAATCTTCCATTTATTTCGTTATAGGTTTTATCGATAAACCATCCTTCAAAGGTATAACCATTTCTTATAGCTTGAGGCAGTTCAATACCTGAATCGAGAAATGTTCTACCAGTTAAAATAGAGAATTTACCATCACCATAATAATTTACAAAACTTGCAGGAACACCACTTCCATCATTAACGTTTAAATCTAGTGTTACTGTTTTATAACCTGTGTTTGTTTTAGTACCTAATGAAGCTACTTCTTTCCACCCATCAATTGTTTTTTGATAAATAGTTAAAGTAGGTATATAAAAATAGAAATCTCCAATATTACCAATAGGTACACTATTTGGATCACTACTTCCAGAATGCCACATTGTAACTCTACTTTCAGTTTCAACTTCTATTTTTGTGTTATCGGACATTGTGAAAGTAAAAACTAAATAACCTTCGTCATTAAATGAAGCTGCTATGTTTTTAATTCCGATACCTCTAGGTATCATAAAGGAAATAGAAGGTTTATCTTCTTCAGTGAAATTAATTAAAACCGAGATATTTCCATTAGCGTCTGATTCGTAAGTAATATCTTTTATTCCATTGCCTGGCTCACCTTTTGGAAGAAGTAAGATCGTAGGTTCACTTTCATTTACAAAATATATAGCAATACATGCTTCATTATTTTCATTTATGTATTCTTCTATTTTTTCAATACTTCTACCGTTTTTCCCATTATTTATAGGTACTGTAACAGTTTTTGTTGAATTATCAGACAAAACGATTGTTAAAATTAAAGAATTTCCATCAGGAGAAATAACTGAAGAAACAGTAGTTATGCCAACTCCTTGTTTACTTTCGGGTAAAGTGAAGGAGTAATCAGGAATTGTTGAATCAGTAAAATGAATCACAAAAACTGTATTTCCAGAAGTATCTTTTTTTGTTTCTACAGATTCTATATGGTAAGTTGTATCACCCATAAATGAACAAGAAGAAAGATAGACACTACCTAGAAGTAAGGATGTTAGTAATATAAATCGACTCTTTTTCATAACTCCTCCTATAATGTTTGAATTAATTCATTAAGTGAAGGTTCTTTATTTAACTCTTCTGGCTTAGATGAATTAACACCATTTGTAATAAATTTGAATTTATTGAATCCAGCAGCAGCTGGTACACATTTACTTAACGCTGAAACGAAGAAATTTTCATCACTAGCAAACATGGCGTTTTTTAGTATGTCAATTGAAATATCGTCACCTATTTTTGAACTATCTTCAAAAGTAACTATAGAATTATTTTTACCTCCTCCATAAAAAGCTATTGGAGTATTGACATATTCTTTTTCTTCTTCTTTATAAATATAATTTTTTTCATTAGCTGCTTCTTTTAAAAGCTTTTTCATTGGAAAATACATATCTATATCAATATCTAATTCAGCTTCAAGACCTAAAGAAGAAAGGAAATCTCCTAATCTTTCTTCAATTAAACAAGATGCATCAATTGTTGAAATATCTTTGTAATCATAAAATTTAGTTTTACTGTCGATGTTGACTTTTGAAGGTAACATTGTACCGGAAATGTTATCTGGTAAAGTTAAAATACCAGGCAAAATGCGGTTGAATGTATTGCCTATAAATGAAGGCATACCATTATATAAAAAACATCCATTGAAGTAGGTATCTAAAGCGATAGAGAATAAACCTGAACGATGGAAGATTGATCTAGTAATTGAAATATCTTGTCCATAAACCAAATTATTACCTTCATCTAGAGCTATTGTATCTAACGCCTCTTGTAAAGATATTAAATCTTCATAGTCATTAGCTTCACTTTTAAACAAGCCATTTTCAACCATTTCGTCACCACTTAACTCATTAGCAGGACGCGAAGAATCTAAGTGATTTGACAAAAAAGTCTGCAGATCTCCATCGAAAAGTTTTTTTCTGTTATTAAAGTGAACAGTTTTTGATGTGTCAATTTTGCTATATTCATTGCATCCAACTTTCATCAAAAACTCTCTTGCTGTTGATAGAATCGAATTATCTAAAGTAAAGGAAGGAGATGAATAAACTCTTAGACAAGTTCTTCCGTTTTTAATAACACAGTTCTTAATCGTGATGTTTTCACCTAAGCAATCGATGACACTACCCGTGTATTCTAAGTTATACATATTATTTGTTGTTGTATCGCCAATTTTATCTGCGAAAGTATCAGCACACATAATTGATAAATTATCAATTGTGATATTATTTCCATCAACATACATTAAAGAGTTGTCTTGCCCAAAAGCTTTGACAATTGGAGCGTCAATGTTTCCAATACTTACAAAAGTTCTTGGACCTTTAAATAAATCTCCACTACCAGGTTCTAACTTTTGAGAATACTTATTATATGTACCATTATTTGGATATGCTAAATCTTTTCCGTTAATATGATATCCATTTCCATAGAAGTCTTTTTGCACTCTAATTCCTGCTATAACATCACTATAAGTACTATTTTCACCTTTAATTTGTTTAATGTATTCATCATTATATGTTGTTTTAAAACGATATACTTCATTTGCAAAACCATTTGATGATCCAAACAATCTTACATTACTTTGTTTATAAGTTCCATCATCATTAAATGTATTTTTTCTAGATTCTAAGGAAGTCTGCAAACAAACAATTTCTCCATTTTCACTTCTATTTGTGCAATAAAGTAAATCTTCATAAGAATAAACATTTATTCCATCTTTAACTAAATTAAAAGTATATGAATCTTCAACATACGAATATGTTTTGCTAGTTAATGTAAAAGATACTTCAAAATCAACATTTTCTTTGATTTTAACTTGTAAAGAATGATTATTTTCATCTTTAAGTAATGAAACAATGTTTGAATTGTAATCTTTAATTTCAAATGTATCTGAAGGATCATCACTATAAACTTTAACATCAAAATTAATTGTAGCGTCTTCTAATTTATTATCTTTTAAGTCTTTAGTGCCAAAAACTCTAGTTGGAGTGACGCTTTCGCCGCTTCCTTGAGGTAAAGGAGAGATAACAACAGCGCTATTTTCGTAAATTATTGCTTCAAAAGAAGCCTGTTTTGTATGTTTTTTATTAGAAGCATAAACTCTAACACTTCCTTCTGATAAAGGTTTTAAATAATAATCTTCTCCACTTTGAACAATGGAAGCTACATCACTCTCTCCTTCGATATAGAAATAAACTTCGTTTCCTTCGGATAAAATCATTCCTTCAGGCACATTAACTTTGCATTCTAATTTATAAGTAGAACCGTCTAATTTGAAGCCTTCTCTTTCATAAGGTAAAGTGATACCTAAAATATCTACAGTAGTATAGTTTTTAATAAGAAAAACATTAGTAAAACCTAATAAAGCTACTAAAAAAGGAATTAATAAAATAATAAATAACGTTTTCTTATTCATTAATTAACCCTCATTTTGATAAATTTCTTAGATACGACTTTATTAAATGAAATTAATAAAACAACAAATAGTATTCCTATAAGTAATATTTGTGAGATATAAATCAAAGCGCTAGATACACCAAAATACATCATTAAAACGTGTAAAGCAAAGATAGTTAAAGGCAAAACTAAGGATATAACTGTCGAAAGGAAAGAAATATTTTTATTCGATGAATCATCTAATTTATATAAATCAATATATAAGCCACCTAAAGATAAACATCCTTGAATTAACAATCCTTCAATCAGCGTTATAAAGAAACATAAAACAGTAATTTCTTTAGCAATAAGTAAAACTAACAAAGTTAAAACAAAGCTAAAAACTGAAAATACAGTAGGTATAATTAATTTAATTTTTGACATTAAATAAGGATCGATTGGAACAGTTTTTACAACCTTTAAACAACTTTCTTCTCTTGAATAATAATCAAGTGCAGATGATAAAATAACGCTACTAAATAAAAGTAGTAAGACAACGTTAATTCCATTAATTAATTCAGGGAAATAAACAAGTAACATCTGCATATTCGAATACATTAATTTATTTAATGAAGAAATAACTGCAAAGGCTAAAAAAGGTTGCATAACTAATAAGGAAGTATAAGAAAAAATATAGTTAGAATTTCTAAATAACAAAACAAATTCCTTACGTAAAAGTGCCTTTTTTAAAGGCAAAACCTTGCAAAACCCCGCTCTTTTTTTAGATTTTGTATTTTTATGGTCTGAAGAAAACTCCTTCTTTAAATATCTATTATAAAAAGCTCCGTTAACGAAAAATCCAATAATTAATGTACCTAAAACTACACCTAAAGAAATTAGTAAATTACTAGTTGAGTTATTAAAATTAATAACATTTACAAGTCCACTTACTGGAAAGAAATAAACAATTATTTCATGCAAAGTATTAATAAATCCCTCTGAAATAATTGAATCAAATTGCGCGTCATTTAATAAGTTAACAAATAAATTCAATACTTGTTGATATAAAAAGCAAAGACCAATAACTAAAATTGAAGCAACAATTATTTGCAATGAAAAATATTTCTTTAAAAAATTATATATCTTGTTGTATAAAGGTAATATTAATAAAACTACTCCACAAGAGAAAAATGAGATAATAATTGGATAAAGAATGCAAAGAACATAATATTGAGGTATAACTGTTGTCTTCATTCCTTGAATTACGCCATAAGTAATTAGCAAAGGTAAAGAAATAATAATATTTAAAAATAAATTATTTAAATAAATAATAATGGTTTTAGATGCAATTACACTATCGTAATCTAAAGGTAAACGCAATGTAATTGCACTATCAACCTTCTTGTAAAAGATACCCCTACCTTTTATAACAGATGAAATAATTGATACACAAAGTAAAATAACTAAAAACAAAATCAAGAAGTCTAAACTTCCATATTTTGAGAATTGAGTTAACTTAGCGTCTAATCTAAAAAATATAAAAACTTCCAAGGCAATCAAAAGTGCAAGGCCAATAATTCCTCCAATTATTTTCATCACCTTCTTAAAAGGTTTATCGGAAGTAGAGAAGTTTTCTTTATATTCTTTATGAAGAAGCTCAGTTAACATTATTTACTCCATATAATCTAAAGAAAATACGTTTAAGATCTTTTCTCTTATAAGGTTCTTTCTTAAAATCTAATTCTGCTGCAATTACACCGTTATTTACGATTGCAACTTTATCACATATAGCACTAACTAAATCTAAGTTATGTGATGTAATTAATACAGTGTTTCCAGCACGTGCATAATCCTTGAACATTTTAAGCAATACTTCATAAACCATAATATCAAGACCAACTGTAGGTTCATCAAGTATCCATAATTTAGGATTATGAATTAATGAAGCCATTAAACACACTTTTTGTTGCATACCATGTGAATAATCGCTTATTCTTCTATCTAAATCCTCATCAGGTAATGAAAATTTCTCTTGTAAGTACTTAACATTGCCTTCAAAAGCTTCTTGAGTTAAATCATAGCAGGAAGCGATAAACTCTAAATATTCTCTTCCGCTCATCATCTTATAGCATGTAGGTTCGCTAGGAACGTAGCCAAAAATAGATTTAGCCTCAACTGCGTTATTTTTAATAGATTTACCAAATATTTCTATATCTCCACTATTAAAATCTTTCAGTCCAACAATACAATCAATTAAAGTAGATTTACCAACACCGTTTTTACCGATATAGCCATAAATTTCTCCTTTATTTACATTAAAAGAGACACCTTTAACTACTTCTTTCTTTCCATAACTCTTATGGACATCTTTGATAGATAAAGCATATTCAACTATTTCTTCATTTTGTTGTTTCTCTTCCATCAATGAACCTCCATAAGGATTTAATCCATACATGCAAACGCTTATTAATATAAACCGTTAAAAATTCACCTTTACATGAATAACAGTAATAATCATGATCTTTATCTACGATTGTAGTTTCTCCACAATATGGGCATTTTGAAATTGAACGTGAATAAACTGGTATAACTATTCTTGTAGAATTGAAAATATTTGCGATTTCTTTATCTGAATATAACTCTTTTTCATAATTTAGCTCGCAAATATTTGAATATTTACCAACTAAATTGTTATTACAGATAACTATAAAATTATCGTAATTTTCTTCATCTATTTTATTTTCAAGATTACAAATAATTTTAATTTTAGTTGTGCAAGATTTATGGTTTATAGTTGTCTTTAAAATTAAAGATAAATCGGTTTCATCACATTTAAAGTCATAATGACAAAAATCAAAATCGAAGCTAAAATCGTTAAAATGAACTAAATTATCGTTTAAAGATAAAATAACATCGCTCGATTTTAACTTATAATTTTCATTATTCATCAAATAATTTAATATTCTAATAACTGAATAATTGAAGAATAAAACATCTTGATTACCGAAAAGATCCTTATTTTCTAAGTTATCCTTATAAAAACGATAAATTTTGTTATATCTACGATCATGAAGAATCGTATTGGTTAAATTAAGTGGGAATTTAATCGTTGTATCTTTTAAAACTCGATAAAATTTATGATATTTTAGATATTTTACTTTACGATGAATATTTAATAATTTCTCAATATTTTTATTTCTACTACCTTTATAAAATACATATTTACCTAACTCTTCTCCGTTACTAACAATATCTTCATAAACAGATAATCCTCCCAAACTTGCTTCGCTAGTTTGGTAGTAGTTAGTTAAAGAATTTGTATAAGAAATATTTAATTCTTTAAAAGTATTAATTAAAGAAATAATTTGATTAAAAACATAAATTACAAAACAGTTTTCATAGTTTTTAATAGTATCTTCATATTCAACAGAGTAAACAAGTTCTGGAGACATCTTTTTGTTCTTTTTTTCTTTCCATAAAGAAGGGTCAGCTTCTGTTTTTCTAAGTAAATCTGGATTCAAAGTACTCACTAATTCACTACGAAGTAAAATTTCATTTGTAATTGTTTGAATATAAGGTTTATTAAAAATATTACGAATAATATCTAAAATTTCATTCAATTGTTTAATTAATTCATCCAACGCTTCATTTGAGTGAGGGACAAATTGTAATTTAGATGGCGAAGATATAATTTTTTTGTATGTTAAAGAGGTAGAAGAAATTAATCTTCTTTTTAAATCCTCATTAAACGATACAAGAAAATTAAACTTTTCCATCTTAGAATCTTCTTAATAACTTATCAATTAAATGTAAAGAATTCTTAAACGAAGTTTTATATTCTTTAACAAGTAATTCACGCAATGATTCAAGACCACTCTTAACATAATCTTCATATCTACCTTCTAGTTTTGCGATAACTTTTCTAGATAGCATAAAGTCGAGAGCACCTTCTTTTGTTCCACCAAGTCCAACATATAAAGGAGTAAATGTTAAGATTTGGTTCATAATTCTGTTACCAAAGGCTAAATCAAATGCTTCGTAAATAAAATCAGTAACGACTTCAAATTTCTTTAAATCAGCTTTTGTTAATCTATATTCTTCATTGTTAATTGCATCGTTGAACATTGAATCGATGTAATCAAATGAAAGATGATGTTGATCAACTACAGCATCAACTTCGAAAGGTTCATTTTTATTATCAAAGTTAATTGTTATAGCTCTATCGTAAACTTTATCAGTAATTGTATAAGTAGAATCATCCTTATTAGCTGTACCAATAAAGTAAGTATTTTCAGAGATCTTTAATGTTCCATCCTCTAAATGTGATGGAGGTATAAATCCATAAGGAATTTGAACAATCTTTAATTTCCAATCGTCTGAAGGATATTCTAAGATAGAAAGGAAATCAGCAAAATAGTACTCAATACGAGAAATGTTCATTTCATCGAGAACCATGATGTTAAAGTGTCTTTCTTTATAAGAATATTCATATAATCTCTTTAAAAACTCAGTTTCTGAATAAGTTTTAGAGAAATCATTGAAGAAACCTAAAATTGAAGTTCTATCTCTCCAAGTTGTTTGAACTGGAGCAAAGAAAGATGTTTCACCAATAAAATCAGAGAAATAACGAGCGATAGATGATTTACCAGTACCAGATAATCCTTCTAAAATAATTAAATGGGATGTGCCTAAACCAGCTAAGAAAGCTCTTAAAGTATCGATATCAAAGTATAATTTCTCTTTAACTGCTAAATAATTTCTAAATTCATTGGCTAATGAAGAAAGTGGAATGTCATCATCAAAGACATTTGCATCATCAATTTCCATCCTTGTATCGATTTCACAAAGTCCAGGGAAGACACTTTCCTTAACTAATCCACTTAAGTTGTCAGATAAAGTAGGTACTCCACTATCAACACCAGTGTTTCCTCCACCTGCTACAGCGTTCTTCTTCTTTTGTTCACCAAAAGATTCAGCTAATTTACCTTGTTCTATAGCTTTTTCTTCTTCCTCTCTCTTTTTATCTTCTTCTTTTTGCTCTTCACTTCTATTGTCGAAGAATTTGAATGGCTTGTCGATATTTTTGAAGTTAACATAAAGCATTAAAGCTGCACCAATAATGCTAAGTAAGGCAACATAAATAATAACTGCAGTAGAGAATGCTTCTACTAAATATAAGAAACTATTTTTAATAATTTCTGGATCATAAGGATATTGAGCAACTAAGCCAATTCCAAAAGCTAATCCAAAGCAAATTAAGAAAGTAATTCCATATACTGTTAGCCACTTTTTAGAATATGGTTTTTCCTCATAATATGAAGCAAGTCTTAATTCATAAATAAAGGCAAAAATAAACAGCATTAAATATATTGCTACACATGCAAAAAGAATCCAAACTGGAACACTACCTCTAATTTCTGGGAATCCCATTGCTTGTCCTAAAGAAATAATAGGATTACCCTTTTTCATTACAGGATAGTTAGCGTCGATACAAATTGCACAAAATACAGAAATTAAGATGTAAAAATAAGATAAAGCAAGTGCTATCAAATTTTTACGCGTAAAATGTGTTTTTTTCATAAAAATCTCCTTTTTAATGAAGATAATAAGTTGTTCTAATGCAGCAGAACTTCTTATTATCTCCATTAAACTAAAAGTAAGTAAAAATATTTATTTGTTTAAATAAGCAAATTAAATGAATCAAAGATCATTATTTGTCTCATTTTCACTTGATTCATTTACTTCTTTATTTTCATTTTGTTCTTTTACAAGTTTCTTTTCTTTTCTCTTTTTTCTTATAGATTTTATTAAATCCATAAAAGAGATTTCTTCGTCATCTATTTTTTCTTCAAGTTTTTCAATCTTTTCAGTTTTAACATCTTTTATTTGAACTTCAACTTTTTCATCTTTACTCTTTTGAGTTTTAGAGAAAATAGTCTCATCACTTCCTTCAACAACTTCTTTATCGTCTAATGCTACTTTTTTAATAAATTCTCCTTCAGAGAAAATATATTTATAACCTTTATAAACAAGTTCTTGTTGGAAGTAATTAGTTAATTCA
>JAXDXW010000059.1:0-5275 GCA_034087725.1 Candidatus Onthovivens sp.
AAGAGGGTCTAGCATGTATGAAAGAGACAAGAATCACCCTTGTATTTTTTCTTGGAGCTTAGGTAATGAATCTAGTGTCGGAAATAATATGAAAGCCCTTTACGATTATTTTAAAGAAAACGATTCTTCAAGGATAATACATTACGAAGGGTGTAGTTGTAGTGATGAATTTTTTAATATTAGTGATGTATATTCAAGAATGTACCCTTCTCCAAATGAAATTGAGCAGAATTTCAAAGAAGGTAAAAATAAAGGAAAGCCTTATTTATTATGCGAATTTGCTCATTCAATGGGGAATTCTACAGGTAATTTTGATGAATATGTTAACCTAATAGATAAATATCCTCAGTTTTCATTGGGTTTTATACGGGACTATGTAGATCAAGGAATATATGAAAATGGAAAATTTCACTTTGGCGGAGATTATTATGATTATTTTAATGATGATAATTTTAATGCCAACGGTTTGCTTTTGGCAGACAGGTCTCTAACTGGGAAAATAAAAACAGTTAAATATCATTTTCAACCAATTTCATTCGTTATATCTAGTAATTCAATTTTAATTAAAAATAATTATAGATTTAAAAGCACCAACAAAATAAAATTCACTTACTATTTATTTGAAAACGAAGAAGTCATACTAAAAAAAGATTTTGAGGTTAGTATTACACCTTCTGAAGAAAAGATAATAAATGTCGATTTTACTAAATTTTTTAAAGAGAATAAATATTATAGAGTTAGAGTAGAAGCACGAGAGAAAAGCGACACTTTATATTCCGCTAAAGGAGATGAAATAGCATTTGAAGAAAAATTCTTGGTTGAGGATTTTAGTACTTGTTCAACTCAAATAATTAGAGATTCTAATGATGATTTAGATGTCTTTTATAGTAATATGCATATTACAGTTTTTAATAAAAATATAAGAGTAATCTTTAATGGAATTTCAACAAATAACGGGGGTTTAGAAGGGTTATTTTATAAAAACGAAGCTTTATTACAAAAACTAGTGTTGCCTACTTTGTTTAGACCAATAATAGATAATGACAAAGTTATAGATAAATTTTTAACTTCTCAATACTTATCTTCATCTGCATATCCGCTATATAACCCTATGAAAAACGAAATTAGAGTTATAGAAAAAACTAATAAAAGTGTAAAAGTAGAAGTTATATATAAAATGATTGTGGGGATATTCTTATCTAGTTTTAAAATAATTTATACGATTTTTTCCTCTGGACAAATTAAGGTTGATTATAAGTTTAAGACTCCTCCATTTTTACCAGCGCCAAATATTATTGGATTAGAATTTAAAATAGCTTCAGAGCATAAAGATTTTAGTTATGTTGGACTTGGCAAATACGATTCCTATCCAGATCGATTAAGTGGCTTAAAATATGGATATTATGAGTCTAATGTTGATGATGAATATGTAAATTATTCCATGCCACAAGAATGTGGAAACCATATGTTCACTAGAAAACTTTCCATTAACTTTCATAATTGTAAATTGAATTTTTTAGCTGACAAGGAAACATTTTCTTTTAAATTTTTGCCTTATTCTTCTTATGCGATTGAATTTGCAAATAGGAAGGAAGAACTAACAAAATCCATGTACAATCATTTAACGATTGTTGGTGAGACTAAAGGTGTTGGTGGTGATAATTCATGGGGTGCAAAAACACATAGTCAATACCTAATTAAGAAAGGAAAATACGAAAAATCGTTCTTTATTGATATAGAAGAGAAATAGTATTTTGTTATGTAATAACAATTTTCAAAGTGATATAATATTTTTGTTTTAAAGGAGAAAATTTATGACAGAAATTATTGATGTTTATGCTCGTGAAGTTCTTGATTCTCGTGGAAATCCAACTGTTGAAGTTGAAGTAACACTTGATTGTGGAGTAACTGGCAGAGCTATTGTTCCAAGCGGTGCTTCTACAGGAGAAAGAGAAGCTCTTGAACTTAGAGATGGTGATAAATCTAGATTCTTAGGAAAAGGTGTTTTAAAGGCAGTTCAAAATGTTAATGAAGTAATTGCTCCTGAAATCGTTGGTTTATATGCTGATGATCAAGTTGCTATTGACCAAGCTTTATTGAAATTAGACGGGACACCATTTAAGAAAAATTTAGGTGCAAATGCTATGTTAGGTGTTTCTTTAGCCTGCGCACATGCTGCTGCAGAAGCTTATGGATTACCTTTATATAAGTATTTAGGTGGTGTTAATGCAAAAGTCTTACCTGTTCCAATGATGAACGTAATTAATGGTGGTGCTCACGCAGATTCTACTGTTGATTTCCAAGAATTCTTCATTATTCCTGCAGGATTTAAAACTTTCCACGAAGCTTTAAGAGCTGGTGTTGAAACTTTCCATAAATTAAAGGAAGTTTTGAAATCCAGAGGATATGTTACAAGTGTTGGTGATGAAGGTGGCTTTGCTCCAAGTTGCAAAGACGGAAATACTGAACCTCTCGAAATGATTGTTGAAGCAATTAAAAAAGCTGGTTATGTACCAGGAGAACAAATTTTCTTAGGAATGGATGTTGCTGCAAGTGAATTCTATGATCCTGAAACTAAAACTTATAATTTAGTTAAGAGCGGACAAGGCGTCAAGACTAGCGAAGAAATGATTTCATGGTATGAAGAAATGGTTTCTAAATATCCAATTATTACAATCGAAGATGGACTTGGTGAAAGAGACTGGGATGGTTGGAAGAAATTAACAGATGCTCTCGGCGATAGAATTCAATTAGTCGGTGATGATTTATTTGTTACAAATCCATCAATTCTTGCTGAAGGTATTAAGAAAGGAATTGCTAACTCAATCCTTATTAAAGTAAATCAAATTGGAACTTTAACAGAGACATTAGACGCTATTAGAATGGCTCATATTAATGGTTACACAACAATGGTTTCTCACAGAAGTGGTGAAACAGAAGACACTACAATTGCTGACTTAGCTGTTGCTGTAAATGCCGGACAAATAAAAACTGGTAGTGCTTCTAGAACAGATAGAATGGCTAAATATAATCAATTATTAAGAATTGAAGATGAACTTGGCGACGCTGCTGTTTATGAAGGATTAAAAGCTTTTAAGAAATATAGATTCTAATTAAATAATTTATTCCTAATAACCCCTATAAGAAGTTTAAAAATATATTAATTAATTTATTAATAAATAATAACTTCTATAGGGGTTTTCTTTTACTTTTATAAAGAAATATTGTGATATAATTTCATATATGAAAATTGTAAGTAAATTTAAAAGAGCTTTAAATCATAAGAATTTTAGTCAACTCGGAATTATAACATGTGCTGGTTTTGCAATAGTAAAAATTGTGTTAATGTGCTTGAACGCAATTGTCTTTAAAGTTTATAGCGGAAATATTATTGAATTAGTATTAGATATTATTAATTTAATATTTTACCTGGCTATGACTAGCATTTTTATAAAAGGAAAAGATGAATTTTATTATTGTTATCAAGGACTTTTAATTTTAATAATTAATGATTTTATTTTTCCTTTTATTTCTTCTCTTTTGTCTGGTGTATTATTGCTTAGTCTGATCATGCCATCTCTTGTAATGTCTTTGGGTGTAGCTTATTTTATTACACTTTGTATTGATAGAAAGAAGCAAAGTAAAAGCACAATGATCACTCTCAAAATTCTTGGAATACTAACTGCGATAATATCAATTGCATTTTCAGTTTACGAAATTGTTTTAATCTCAAAGAGTTTAGTTTTTATAGATAGCTGGTATATTGTCGAAATAATTATATTTATAATAGGAACGATTTTAGGTTCTATTTTTGAACCTCTATTATTGGCACTTTATCCGTTTATTTTAGAAAAAGAGAGAATGTAAAAAAGACCTGCATTAGCAGGCCTTCTTTATAAATTGAAATTGTTGTAATCAGAATACTTAACTAAATCTTCAACAAATCTTTCGAACCTATTATTTTGATGGGCAATCGTTTTGTTTTTAGAAGACTTATTAATTCCGATTACAAAGCTTTTAATTAACTTTGCCATTAATAATTTCCTCCTTTTTACGTCTAGTTCAACGACGTAAGATTATTAATTATAGAAGCTTTTGTATAATAGTCAAGGAAAATTGATAAAAATATTTTATCTTTAAAAACCTATTTTTTCTCATAAAAACCCTGCAAAACTCAACTATTTTTTAAATTTAATGTATATTTTGTTTTATTAATCTTTACATTTTTGTGCGCTTGATAAAAAATAAAATGAGGAAAAAATATGAATAAAAAAATATTTTATTATTGTTAGTGAGCGAATTTCTATTTTCTTGTTCATCAAATGAAAATTTAAATTTAAATCATCATTTTTCTAACAAGCGGAGTTATGACCAAACTTATCATTTTTTTAGATGTTTAGATGAAGGATGTGATGCCGTTAGAGAGAAGCACACGCACTTTTTAGCTGATGGGGTTTGCGAAGTTTGTGGATATGATGTTAAGTGGGACAATTTAAATGGAGGAGGAGAAGGTGAAGAGATTCAAGAAATAAGTAAAATATCTGAGAGCGATTAGATAATCGATGATTTTTATTCTTACTCTGAAAAGTCTTTTGATTTATCTGCTGCCTACAAAATTGATTTATCATCATTAATTAATGATATAGATCAAGGTTCATATGCCTTTAAAAATAATATTTGAAAAATTAAGGAAAGTGGTATTTATGAGCTTTCTGGTTATTTAAAAGGAGCAGTTGAGGTTAGTGATTCAACGGATGAAATTGTTTTAGCTCTTAATAATGTTGAAATAGAAACTTTGGAAACACAAGCATGTGCCCCTTTAGTTTTCTCTAAACCAAAAAATAGCACTATTTCAAAAAGATATGTTCATCTCGTAGAAAATTCGATAAATAAGTTGTGTGATAGTGAAGGTGATAATGCAACAGACGGCGATGGTGCGGTAATACAAGCTAAAAAAAGAGACTTAGTAATCAACGGAAAAGGGCAATTACTTTTAGAAGGTAAAGGTGAAGAAACTAGTGGAATTAAAGCAAAAACAGATTTAATTATTCGAGATTCAACTGTTAACATTCTAAGTGTTAATAAATCAGGAATTAAAGCTGATGAAAAAGTTGCTCTTTTAAACGCAAATATCAAAATAGAATCTAAAGGTGATGGAATTAAAACAGATCTTGAACCTTCGACCGAGGAAGAAGCGTTAAATTATTCTTCATCTTTGAGTAATGGATATTTATATATTGAAAATACCTCAATAGATATTGTTTCAGGAGATGAT
>JAXDXW010000060.1:0-17949 GCA_034087725.1 Candidatus Onthovivens sp.
CAAACTGTTCTGATACCTCGGATACTATTTTTGATGATGTAAAGGAAGGAACAATTGCCAACACTCTTCTTAAGCCGGTTTCATATAGACTTAGAAACTTGTGCACAACATTAGGTAAAGGATTTATACAAAACTTATTGTTCGGATTACCTCTTGCTTTAATTTGCTACATCGTATTTGTTGTCTTAAATTTTGCTTCATTAGAAACTTGGCAAATAGTAGTTAACTTTTTACTTTATATAGTATTTAGTTTCTTAGCGTTAATTATAAACGATGCAATCTCTTACTTTTTAGGTTTGATGTCATTTGTAACCCAACATGTTTTTGGTCTTAATTTAATGAAAGAAGCTATTGTTAAATTTTGCTCTGGACAATTAGTTCCTCTTTCATTCATGGGTGGATTTGGGGTAGCTTTATCATATTTACCTTTCTCGTTTTTAGGTTCTACTCCAGTTTTAATTATATTGAATAAAGTAGAGCCAATTTGGTGTTTATACTATCTTTTAATAGGTATTGGATGGATAGGCGTAATCGAAATTGTTAATTATGTAGTTTTTTCATCGTGTATGAAAAAACTTGTTATTCAAGGTGGCTAATATGAAGTACATTAAACTTTACTTTAAATACGCTAAGCTTTCAATAATGTCTAAATTATCGTATAAATCTAATACGATAATCGGAATCAGCGCTTTTTTGCTTAACGAAATCGTATCAGTTGCTACCTTATATTTGTTAGTTAGTAACGTTAATGCGGTTGGTGGATGGAGTATTTATCAAATAGGTTTTCTATATGGATTAGTGAATCTAGCAATCGGATTTGATCATCTTTTTACAGATCGCCTTTGGACTGTTGCTTATTGGGAAGTCCGAAAAGGTAAATTAGACTCAGTATTTTTAAGACCTTTGCCAACCCTTTTTCAAATAATTGCTAGTGAGATCCAACTTGAAGCATTCGGTGAAATTTTCACCGCAATAGTTTTGCTAATTTATACATCGTTTAATATTAATTTTTCTGTAAATGCATTAAATATAATTTTATTAATTGTTGGAATTATCGGTGCTTCAATTTGCATTACTTCATTTAAAATAATTATTTCTTCATTTGCCTTTAGAATTAAAACTAGTGGCCCAATATTACAAATTGTTTATAATTTTACGCAATTTGGCAAATATCCACTCCATATTTACCCAAAATTTATTGAAATAATTCTTTGCTGTGTAGTACCAATTGGATTATGCGTTTATTATCCTGCATTAAATATTATGACTAATCAAAATAACCCTTGGGCAGTAGGAGGAGTTATTTTACTCGCTTGTACTTTATTTTTTATTATTTCTATTTTTATTCGGAATTTTAACGCTAGAAAATACGAAAGTACAGGTTCTTAATTATATTTTTGCATTATAAAGATAAAAGAATGTAAAATATAAATAGTTTTTGTGAGGATAAATATGGGTAAAGCTAAAATAATTGTAAGAGATCGTGAAACTTTAGAATTATTAGAAGACGCAAAAAAAGGCGATATCATTGATTTAACTGAATTAAATTATGTTGATACGACTCTTTTAGAAAAAGCGATTAATGACCGTAAAGATTTTATTTATTCAAAAAAACTCGAAGAAGTTAAAAAAGTTTTGCTAAGTGAATATCAAAGTACTCTTTTAAGTGAAAAAGAAAAGATGAGCTCCTTATTTTCAAAGGAAAAAGAAGAACTTATTAAAAAAATTAATGAACAAAATATTGAAATTAATAAAATAGAAGCGAATAAAGAAAACGAAATTAAGGGCAAAGTTTTAGAAGAAAAAGAAAAATTTGATCTATTGATTGCTAAACTACAATCCGAAAACGATACCTTAAAAGAAGCAATTAAAAAAGAAGTTGCTTCCTCTATAGAACAAACAAAATTATCTTTGAATTATCAATTTGCTAGCGAAAAAAATAATTTAATGAACGAAATTAAGTCTCAGCAAAATACAATTAATTCTTTAAAAGAAAGACAAAAAGACGAAATTGAATCATTGAAAACTTCATTAGAACTTTCTAAATTAAAGGAAATTAATAACTTAAAAAATGAGTTTTTAACTCAATTAGAAAATTTAAAACAAGAAAACGCTGATTTAAGAAGATCAAAAGCTGCTTTAAATGTGAAAAATATTGGAGAAGACTTAGAAATTTGGTGTGATAACGAAGTTAAATCTTATATGCAAAACGGTTTTTTAAATTGCTCTTGGGAAAAAGATAATAAAGTAATTAAAGAAGAAGGCGATAAAAAAGGATCAAAAGCTGATTTTATATTTAAAATTTATCGAAATTCTAACAAAATTGAATCCCAACTTTTAACATCGGTATGCTTAGAAATGAAAGATGAAAACCCTGATTCTATTAATAAAAAAAGTAATGAAAATTATTACAAAGCTCTCGATAACAATCGAAATAAAAAGAATTGTGAATATGCACTTTTAGTTAGTAATTTGGAATCTGAAAGATCAAATGATATACCTATTTATAAAGTGAATGAATATCAAAATATGTATGTTGTTCGCCCAGCATATTTAATGGTCTTCCTTAACATGATAAATTCTTTAGTTACTCGTTTTGCAAATATTTTAAATGCTGAAAAAGAAGAAGAAATTGAACTTAAAAATAAAGAATTAATAATGGAAGAATTTAATCAGATAAAAGAAACTTATTTAGATAAACCTCTTGATTCTTTAAATAAACAGTTAGATTTAATATCGAAATCAAACGCAAATATTCGTGAAAATTCAATTAAAATTGAAAACTCATTAAGTGCTATTCGCACAAGCTACTTAGAACAAATAAATTTAAAACTTGAGAAATTCGAAATTCGATTAGAAAAAATTTACAAAAAAAACAAAAACATTGTATAAAATTAATCAAATGTAAAATAAGAAATCATTTTAAAAATTACTTAATGATTTCTTTTTTATTTATAAAAAAACTTGATAAATGGACAATTTTAGGTGAGAAATTGTTCTTTTTTAATATAAAAATTATGAATTTAACTTATAAAAATCATCGAAAAAAAATCGTTTTTTTCATCAAAAAATCCTTGTGAAACCCTTAAGAACACAATATAATGTAAGTAAGTGGAGGAAAGTGGAGTAAAGTGTATGTTCTTTGGTAGTTATGAGTACATAATTGATAGCAAAGGTCGCACTGCGCTTCCATCAAAATTTAAAGAAGCTTTCGGAAATGTTGCGTATGCATTAAAAGGTTATGAAGGATGCTTATCGCTATATACAAAGGAAAGCTTTGAAAAATTTTTGACAAAACTTACTTCTCTCCCTTATGAAAAAGGAAAAGCTCGTCTTCATCAACGTATCCTTCTAAGTTCAACAGATGAACTTAATATAGATAAACAAGGAAGGCTTCAAATTCCTCAAAAAATCATTAAAAAATATGGTTTTTCAAAAGAGATTGTTATGATTGGAGTTTTAGATCATTTAGAAATCTGGGATAAAGAATCATATGAAAAATATCTTAGTGAAAACGAAGAAGAATTTGAAAAAAATGCTGAGGATTTATTAAGCAATGAAGAGTGATTACCACATTTCAGTTCTCCTTAACGAAGCAATTGATGGATTAAATATTAAAAGTAATGGAATTTATCTAGATTGCACTCTAGGAAGAGCTGGTCATAGCAAAGAAATTCTCAAAAGAATAAAAGAAGGATTCTTGGTTGGAATTGATCAAGATGATGAAGCGCTTGAATTTTCTAAAAACGAATTAGCAAAAATTTCTAATAATTATCAAGTTGTTAAAAGCAATTTTAAAGATTTAGATAAAGTATTGGAATCGTTAAATATAAAAAAAGTCGATGGTATCTTGTTCGACTTAGGCGTGTCTTCTCCACAATTTGATGAAGATTATCGCGGATTCTCATATTCTCATGATGCAAAATTAGATATGAGAATGGATCTAAATAGTTCTTTGACAGCAGAATATATAATAAATAATTATTCTTTTGAAAAATTATTAAAAGTCTTTAAAGAATATGGTGAAGATAAATATTCTTATATAATTGCAAAAAATATTTGCAAAGAAAGAACAAAATCACCTATTAAAACTACATTTGAGTTAGTAGACATTATTAAAAAATCAAAACCGATGAGCGAACTAAAAAAAGCTGGTCATCCTGCGAAACAAATATTTCAAGCTTTGCGAATTGAAGTAAATGATGAAATAAATGTCTTAAAAGAAGCGCTTGAAAAAGCTATTAATTCCTTATATTTAAATGGAAGAATAGTAGTAATTACTTTTCACTCATTAGAAGATAAAGTAGTTAAAGAAGTGTTTAAAAAATATTCTGTTATTGAAGGAAATCGTCGAAATGATTATATAAATCCACAAGATATAATCACACCTTCTTATAAAATGATAAATAAAAAAGTTATTACTCCTTCCGAAGAAGAGGTAGAAAAAAATCATCGCAGTAAGAGTGCTAAATTGAGAATTATAGAAAGGATAAAATTATGAAAAACAAATTATATAAATTAAATCGTAAATCACACTTCAATTTATTTCGTAAAGCAGGTATAGTTTTACTTTCCACTTTTACATTATCGGTTTTTGCTGCTATTCCTCTTTCAATTGCACTTAATTTCAATGATTCAGTTGAGGTAAAAACTACAATTACTGCTGAAAGTCCTTTTGATGCAAAGGATTTTCTAGAATTACATCGCTTTTAATGTATTCTCCCTTCCATATAAAGATGACTAATTAAAGTCATCTTGTTAAATAGTCCAATCGATATAACTTATTGATTGGATTTATTTTTTTGATTTTATTTAATTTTAAAATTATGTAAATATATGAAAATATTTTCATATCATTTAAAATATTAGTTATTTTATTACAAAGGCTTTTACATGAGTACTTATTGATATCTACAATTTTGTATAATTTAATTATACGAAGGAGATATATATGGCTTACGGCTTACTTTATGACTATTTAACTGGTCAATGTATTGAAGCGTACTCTTATTTTGGCGCTCATTTCGTTAAAAGAGAAATTGAAGTTGAAGTATTAGTTCCTTTAAAAAAAGATCCAACAAAAACTAAAAAGAGCAAAGTTAAAAAGCAAATAAGTGGGGTTGTTTTTAGACTCTATGCTCCCCTAGCAAGTGATGTAAGTGTTATTGGTGATTTTAATAATCGGGATCCTACTGCTAATAAAATGGCAAAAATAGATGATTCTGGTGTTTTTGAAACATTTATACCAAATTTACATAATTACAATTTTTATAAGTATCATTTTAAAGATTGCAATGGAAGATACGTCGATAAAGCAGACCCATTCGCATTTTTTAGTGAATATCGACCAGGAAGTTGTTCCAGATTATTTGAAATCGAAGGATTTATTTGGCATGACGCTCCATTTTTAAAAGACAGAAATAGAAATTTTGACCGCCCAATGTCTATTTATGAAATTCATTTAGGTAGTTGGAAAGGCAAAGTTGATAATCGTAACCTTTCTTATGAAGAAATTGCTGATTATTTAATTCCTTACGTTAAGGAATTGGGCTACACTCATGTTGAAATTATGCCAATTACTCAATATCCATTTGATGGAAGCTGGGGATATCAAGCAACTGGATTTTATAGTGTAGATAGTAGATATGGAAATCCAATGCAATTAATGTCGTTTGTCGATAGAATGCATCAAGCTGGTATAGGAGTTATTTTGGATTTTGCTCCAGTTCATTTTGCAACCGATGAATATGCTCTAGCACATTTTGATGGAAGCTGTTTATATGAATATGGCAACGAACACCGCGTTTCACCATGGGGAAGTTACCAATTTGACTTAGGAAAAGATCCAGTAAGAAGCTTTTTAATGAGTGCTATGAATTATTTCTTAACTTATTTCCATTTCGATGGTATTAGAGTTGATGCTGTTAGCAACATCGTTTATTGGGAAGGAAATAAGAACAATGGAGAAAATACTGGTGCTACAGAGTTTATTCGCAGACTAAATGGGAAAATTCATTATAAGCATCCTTCAGTTATGATGATTGCTGAAGATAGCACAGATTTTAACGGAACAACTAGACCTTTAGAATTTGGAGGCTTAGGTTTTGACTATAAATGGGATTTAGGTTGGATGAACGATACACTTAAATACTACGCTTTAGATCCTATATATAAGAAATACGATCATAATAAATTAACATTCTCAATGGCGTATTTTTATAGTGAAAATTTCTTGTTACCTCTTTCTCACGATGAGGTAGTTCATGGCAAAGGTACAATTATCAATAAAATGTTTGGAAATTATGATACAAAATTTGCTTTAGTTAGAAATTTATATACTTATCAATATGCACATCCAGGCAAAAAGCTTAACTTTATGGGTAATGAATTGGCTAACTGGGATGAATGGAATGAAAATAAATCTCTTCCATGGGATTTAAAACGTTTCCCAAAACATGACAGTGTTTCTAGAATGATTAGAGATTTAAATTTAATTTACAGACACGAAGAAGCGATGCATGTTGAAGAACATAATCCTGTTCATTTTAATTGGTTGATGGTTAATAATGCTACACAATCTGTGTTTGCCTTCGAAAGAAGAGTTAAAGATTCTCATCTTGTTTTTGTGTTCAATATGACGCCAAATTACTACGAAAGTTTCGATATTGGCTTAACCCGCGAAGGTACTTATGTCGAAATATTTAATAGTGATAAAGATGTTTATGGTGGAAGTAACGCTTATAATGGATTAGCTCTCACTTCATCTCCATATGGTCCAGAAAATAGACCTTTTAAAATGGGGGTTAAGCTTGCTCCTTACGCAGCAATGATATTTAAAGTAGAAAAATAGAAAGGAAATTTTATAAATGTTTAAGAATAAAAAGGAATTTGTTGAGCAATATAAAGATAGATTAGTTGCTAAATATGGTAAATCTCCTGATGAAGCTCACATTTTAGAAAGATACGATATTTTAGGTGAATTAGTCAGAGATTATGCTGGAAGTGATTGGCGTAATACTCGTGAATATATTTTAAAAAATAATGAAAAACAATTAATTTATTTTTCAATGGAGTTCTTAATCGGCAGACTTCTTACAAGTAATATGATGAATTTAGGGATTTATAATATTTGTAAAGAGGGTTTAGCTGATTTAGGAATTGATATTGGCGAATTAGAAGATATTGAAGTTGATGCCGGACTTGGAAATGGTGGTTTAGGAAGACTTGCTGCTTGCTTTTTAGATAGTATTGCTAGTTTATCTTACCCAGGTTATGGCAACTGTATTCGTTATGAATATGGATTTTTTAAGCAAAAATTAGTTAACGATAAACAAATTGAATTACCTGATCAATGGTTAACAAATGGATATGTTTGGGAAGTTCGTAAGCCTAAACATAGTGTTGAGGTTAGCTTTTATGGAAACGCTGAAACATATTTAAAGCCTGATGGTGGTTACGGAATCAGAACAGTTAATGCAATTAAAGTATTAGCTATGCCTTATGATGTCTATATCCCAGGCTATAAAAATAATTTAGCTAATACTTTACGTTTATGGTCTGCTCAACCTTCTGAATCCGAGCTTCCTGTTGGTACTTCGTTTGAAGATTATTTAAATACATTAAAAGAATTATCTCATGGTTTATATCCAGATGATTCAACAGAACATGGTAGAATTTTGAGATTGCGTCAACAATATTTCTTTGTCAGTGCAGGATTGCAATCTGCATTAAGAGGCCATTTAAGAAGATATGGTACTCTTGATGATTTTTATACAAAATATGTATTTCAATTAAATGATACCCATCCAATTCTTGCTATTCCTGAAATGATGAGATTATTAATGGATGAATACGGATATGGTTGGGATGACGCAATGAATCAAGTTTCTCAATGTATTGCTTATACAAATCATACAATCATGCCAGAAGCTTTAGAAAAATGGCCTGTAAGATACATCCAAGATTTGATTCCTCGTTGTTTCATGATTATTGAAGAAATTAATAGAAGATTCATTATTTGGATGAATGAAAACGGAATTAGTGAAGCTGATCAACAAGAAATGGTAATTATAAAAGATGGTATGGTCAGAATGACTAATTTAGCTTTATCTGTTTGTTTTAGTGTAAATGGTGTTGCTGCTTTACATACAGACATTTTAAAGAAAGAAACATTTAAGTCTTTCTATAAATATTTCCCTGAAAAATTTAATAATAAAACAAACGGTGTAACTCATAGAAGATGGTTAATGTATGCTAATCAAAATTTAGCTTCTTTAATTACTGATTGCATAGGCGATAAATATGAAAAGAACCCTGAAAATGAATTAGAGAAACTACTTGCTTTTAAAGATGATAAGAAAGTTTTGAACAGATTAATGGACATTAAGCATCAAAACAAAGTACATTTGGCAAAAATTTTCAAAGAAAAATATAACATTGATGTCGATACAAATAGCATTTTCGATACTCAAATTAAGAGATTGCACGCTTATAAGAGACAATTGATGAATATTTTTAGAATTATGCATTACTATTTTGAAATTAAGACTAATAAGGATTTCAAAATGTATCCACATACATTTATTTTTGGTGCAAAAGCAGCCCCTTCATATTATTTTGCAAAGCAAATTATTGAATTAATTTTAAATGTTGCAAAAGTAGTTAATAACGATCCTGAAGTAAATAAATATATGAAGATTGTTTTCGTCGAAAATTATGGTGTAACTGCTGCTGAAAACATTATTCCAGCGACCGATATTTCTGAACAAATTTCTACAGCTGGAAAAGAAGCAAGTGGTACATCTAATATGAAGTTCATGATGAATGGCGCTCTAACTCTTGGAACATTAGATGGCGCAAATGTCGAAATTAATGAGAGAGTTGGTGATGAAAATTCATTTATCTTTGGACTAAAAGTTGAAGAGATCGAAGCATTAAAGAAGAGTGGAAAATACAACCCTTGGGATGAATACAATTCAAATAAAAATATTAGAAGAGTGCTTGATAGCTTGTTCAACGGTCCATGGTGCAGTGAAGATAATAAATTTAGATCAATCTTTGATGAGATTATGAATCATAATGATGAATACTTTATCTTAAAAGATTTTGAAGCTTATTTAGCAGCTAGTAAAGAAGCAGAAGAATATTATTTAAAGAAAGAAAAATGGGCAAGAAGTTGCTTAATTAATATTGCAATGAGCGGTTATTTCTCAAGCGATAGAACAATCGAAGAATACAATAAAGATATTTGGCATTTAAATAAAATTCCAACAAAATAGTCCATTTCTGCAGGGTTTTTATGAAAAAGAGTGAGTTTTTACTTTTTAAAAAGCTAACAGAAGCCTGCGGAATTAGTGGCAGAGAAGATGAAATTAGAGACATTATTTCTGACGAATTAATGTCTCCTTCTTTTATTAAAAAGACTGATTCTTTAGGTAATTTAATTGTTTCATACTGTTCTGATTCGTCCTTGCCTAACATTGCTTTTTTTGCGCATATCGATGAAGTTGGATTCATTATTTCGAATATTCTAGATAATGGATTCTTAAAAATAAAGCCGATTGGAGGACGGCAATCATTGATTCCTTTTGGACAAAAAGTGATTATTCAAACATCTCAAAAAGAGAAATTTTTTGCTGTTATTAATTGCGCTAATTCTGCATTCTTTCAAAATAGTGGAAGAAAACAGGTTTTAGATGATGTTTATTTAGATGCTGGTTTTACTTCAAAACAAGCGGTTTTAGAAGCCGGTATATCAATTGGCGACAGTGTGATTCCTTATTCCCTAACTGAATCTTTTAGAAATAATCTACTAATTGGAAAGGCCTTTGATGATCGAATTTGTGCATTTTCTGCTATTTTGGCTTTAAAAGAAATTTTAAGAAAAAATATAAATGCAAATATAACTGTTGTTTTTACAACTCAAGAAGAAATTGGATGTAGAGGTGCAAAAACAGCTGCTTATTCAACTAATCCAGATTTAGCTTTTGCAATTGATGTAACTGATAGTTTTGATACACCTGATTTGCCAACATTTGATTGTAAAATCGGAAATGGTGTCGCATTATCCTTTGCAGATTCTGGGACTATTGCACATAATGGATTAATTAAATTTATTCATAATTTATTTACAAAAAAAGGCATTCAACACACATTTGATCCGATGGATTTTGGTGGCACTGATAGTAGTCAAATTCACATAAATGATAGTGGTATTTTAAATTTGACAGTATCATTACCAATAAGATACATGCATTCTTTTTATTCAGTAGCTTCATTTAAAGATATTGAAACATTGAAAAATGCCATTATTACTGTGATTAAAAATGTTAGGTCTCATGATTTGGAAATAATTCGTGAATCTAAATATATTAGTATAAGTAAGAATTAAAATATCAAAAAAATAAAACACCTCAAATTTTTATTTTTAAAGAATTGAGGTGTTTTAATTTTAAAAATTACAAATAAAACGGATTATAGTAAATGATTTTATAAATAAGTAGATGAGTTATTTACTTTAATTTGCTTTCTTAAGTGTAAATTTGATATTTTCGTATTCAAAATGAGGAATTTTAACTTTATCAAAAACTAATAAAAGCATAATTGAAATAATAGTGCCAGCTAATCCTTGTAAAACATCAAAAGGAGAAGAGACTATTGCATATTCAATTCCATAAAGAACGATATAACTTACAAAATAAGTTGCTACCATAATAAGCGGAGAAACAAGGGTTGATAAATATTTTAATAATTTCATTTTTCTTAAGGCGTAAAAAATAACAGAACACACAATTGATTCAAGACCTTTAGCTAAAAAAGTGAAAGGTATAAAAACAGCATATCCTGCCGCTAAATCGCCAAGCATCGTTCCAATAATTCCAGAAAAGAAACCAACTATTGGTCCAAAAAAGATTGTAGAAAACAAAATTATTCCATCGCTTAAATTAAAATATCCGGCTCCTCCGCCATATGGGATAGCAATAAAATAAGTGCAAACAAAAACTAAAGCTGAAAAAAGAGCTATATATGCGATATTTCTAATTAAATTTTTTCTTTTCATTAATTAGTTCCTCTATTTCAAATTCGTTATATAAAGTTACACCAGCCATTTCTAATGCGGTGGCTGTAATTCCACTACCCTTGATTGTGTTGTTTGTAAAAGTTCCATCATATATTTCACTTTTTCCACAACTTGGGCTTTTTTCTTTTAAAAGTGCTTTCTTAATATTTAAATACTTAACAATATTTAATACTTGTTTAGCACCTTTATTAAAAGCATAAGTAACATCTTTTTTGCTTTCTGATATAACTCTGCCTTTGAAAATCTCACTAGGTTCTCTAGGGCAGGATAGTCCACCCATCATTTCCGGACATATCGGAATTATTTCATAATACTGTTTTAATTCCTCAATTTCCTTTATATAGTTATCTTTACCGTTATATTTTACCTTATCTCCTAAAAGACAAGCACTTACTAATATTTTTTCCATAAATTTCCCAACCTGAAATATTATAATGATTTTAGGTCTTAATTACTATTATTTTATATCGAAAATATCAATAAAATTTGCTAAAATTAACGCATGATTTTGTTAGATATTTTAAACTACACATTAATTGTTTTAAGTGCACTAATAGTAATTTTTATCATATTTTTTATTTTATGCGGCTATTTTGGTGCAAGCATAACTTTTAAAAGAAAAGATGGACCTGTTGATCCTAAAAAATATAGTGATCATAATACTTTTGAAAATAAATTAGATGTAGACTTTTATGAAAACGAGGAAATTCGTGAAAAAGTATGCATTAAAAGTTATGATGGGTTAGATCTATTTGCTTATCTTTATAAAAATAATTCGCATAATTATATGATTTTTATTCATGGATATACAGGTGTTTATTACGAACAATCGTTGCTAGCATCTTTCATGTACAAAAACGGCTATAATTGTCTTTGCTTGATTAACAGAGGACACGCTGAAAGCGGTGGAAAATATATTACAATGGGATATCAAGATAAATATGATGTTAAATCTTGGGTTGATTTTATAGTTAAAAGAGATAAAGACGCTAAAATTTGTATTTTTGGGCGGAGTATGGGAGGAGCGACCGCTTTAATGACTTCTGGATTAGATTTGCCAAAAAATGTTAAAACTATAGTTGCTGATAGTGCTTATAATTCAATAGATAAACAAATTAGATTTACTGCTAGAAAAGGAATTAAAGTAATACCTATTCCATTTATTGCCTTTGCTACATATTTATTTGCAAAAGTTTTTTATAAAATTGATACGAAAAAACCGACAAGTGTTCAATCAGCTCAAAAAAGCAATTTACCAATTCTTTTAATTCATGGAACTAATGATACCTTTGTTCCTTATGAATATAGTGTTGAGATTTTTAATTCAATTAAAAACGATAAAAGAGAATTTAAAACTTATAAAGACGCTACACATTGTGGCTCTTTATGTCGATATGAAGAAGACTACAAACATACTGTCTTAGAATTTAATAAAAAATATTGGAATGACTAAAGTTTTTTGCATTACCTCAGGTGGTAATAAATACAATGTTTATGTGAACTATAAAAGAATTCGCAAGATTTATTTTCGCATTAAAAACTATGATATATATGTTTCCTGCCCAATTTTTACAACTCAAGCATATATCGAGAATACTCTTCAAGAATTGCTCAGCAAGCAAAAATATTCTAATAAACCTTATAATGATGAATATGTTTATATTTTAGGCGAGAAGAAGTATTTTGACGATGGATTTGTTAGGGCATTTAATCATTATGTTCTTTTTGGAAACATTGATAATTTTTACGAAAATATAAAGCCATATTTTTTAGAATATATGACCTCTCTTGTTAGAGAACAAGAAATAATAATGGGAATAGATAAGCCTTACAAAGTAAGAGTAAAACGTGCGAAGACTTTTTTTGGATGTAATTACTCAAAAACTCACGCTATTACATTTGATATCATCCTTTTGCATTTTTCTGAAGACATTATTAAATCCATAGTTATTCATGAGCTTTGTCATGATAAAATTAAAAATCATAAACAAGAATTTTATGATTTAGTTTTAAAGTATTGTCCAAATTATAAGACTTTACATAAAAAATTAGTGGGGAATATTTATTCATGATTAAAAAAATTTCATCAGTATCGAATACATTTATTAAAGAATTATATAAATTGAAAAACACAAAAAATATTCAAGAACAGAAGGCTTTTTTGGTAGAAAATGAACATTTATTGGAAATGTCCAAGCAATATCTAAAGTGCATTTTAACTTTAAATATAAATGAAAATTATGATTGTGATCAATATATTGTTACAAAGGAAATAATGGAAAAACTAAGTAGTGGAAAATCTCCCGATAGAATAATTGGCTTAGTTGATTTTCCTACAATCAAACCTGCTTCAAGTAATAAAATTATTTATTTAAACAAAATTCAAGATCCTGGTAATGTAGGAACAATTTTTCGAACTGCATTAGCTTTTAATTATTTTGATATTTTATGTGATAACGGATGCGCATTTAAGTACTCTTCAAAAGTAGTAGCAGCATCTCAAGGAGCAATTTTTAATTTAAATATAATCGATTCTTGCCTTACTGATTTACTTTATTTAAAATCTCAAGGATATAAAATTATTTCTACTACATTATCGCCAAAATCTAAAAAAATAACCGATATTTGCAGGGATTTTGATAAAATTTGCATAGTTTTCGGAAATGAAGGAAAAGGTGTAGATGATGAAATATTAAAAATATCTGATGAATTTTTAAAAATAGAAATAGACAATATTGATAGCTTAAATGTTGCTGTAAGCGCAGGCATTATTTTATATTCATTTAAGAGCGATGATTTGATCCATTAAATATCTTCTGAATGAAAATTGTTTCAAGATCTTAAGAATTTGAATAATGAAATTAATATATCATAAAATATAAATAAATCTTGACTTATTAGTTGAAAAATTATTAAATTTAACTACTTGAACATTGATTAAGGAATTCCCAACCTTAAACTTTGTTTAAAGCGTATAGAAATAGGAGGGAAATATGGCATTATCAAAAGCTCAAAAGCAAGAAATTGTCAAAAAATTTGCTCAATCTGAAAAAGATACAGGTTCTGTGCAAGTTCAAGTAGCATTAATTACTGCAAGAATTAAAGAATTAACTGCTCACTTAAAGAAAAATGACAAAGATAATACTGCAAGACGCGGATTATTTATTCTTGTCGGACAAAGAAAATCTTTATTAGCTTATTTAGAAAAAACTGATAGAGATGCTTATGCTAAACTTATCGCTGAGTTAGGCTTAAGAAAGTAAAATCTTTACTAGAATTTTAAAAGTGAAAGACAATAAATGTGATAAATGTATCAATTTATTGTCTTTTTTCTTTAAAATTTTTTATTTAAAATTCTTATTGCAAGAAACTATTTGGTAGAAAGTACTTTTTATTAGCAAATAAGCAGAAGAATCTTAAATGAAAAACATTCATTTTGTGTTTCAATAAGTTTATTTTAGATAATCTTTATATTAAAATATAAAAGTTCATGGAAAAAACATTATTTTCATTAAAAAAATATAAAAAAGAATTGATAATTGGACCAATTTTTAAAACTTTTGAAGTTATTTTTGAACTTTTAATACCTTTTTTAATGAAATATATGATAAATGAAGGCATTCCATTCGCTCAGCAAACTAATAATATTGAAAAAATTTTATATCCTGGATTAATAATTGTAGTTTTATCAATCTTAGGTTTCTTGTCTACGCTTGTTTGCCAATATTTAGCAAGTATTGCATCTCAAGGAGTTGGGACTGATTTAAGAAATCGAATATTTAAAAAAGTAAATAGTTTATCCATAAAAGAAATTGAAGACTTCGGTAGAGGAAATCTAGTGAATTTAGTAACAAATGACACAAATCGTGTTCAACAGGGTGTAGCAATGTTAATTCGACTTGCTATTAGAGCACCTATTTTAGTTATTGGTTCATTAATTTGCTCATTTATTATCGATTATCGCATTGGCTTAATGTTCTTATCACTAATCCCAATCATTTCTTTGATTTTGTTTTTTATTTTAAAGGCTAATTCGAAAAACTATTTAAAAGTTCAGTCAATTTTAGATGATGTTTCATCATTTACAAAAGATTCGTTAAAAGGAATTAGGGTGAACAAAGCTTTGAATAAGCAAAATGAAGTAGAAGAAAGTTACTCAAAAAAAGCACGCAATTTTTATAGCGAATCCAAAAGAGCAAATATCATAGCGGCGTTAATTAATCCGCTAACTTTTTTAGTCATTAATATAGGCATATTATTAGTAATTTATTTTGGTGGAAATTTCGTTCTTTCCAATGAGCTTAGTGATGGTGATTTAGTTGCTTTGATTTCATACCTGAATCAAATTTTGATGGCTCTAGTTGTTATGAGTAATTTAGTTATCATATTTACAAAAGCAATTACAAGTACGAAGAGAATAGATTCATTGCTTATTAAAGAATCATCGATAATTAATAGCAAAAAATACAACCATTTAAAAATAAAAAATGGTGGAAACCTGTTTGAATTCAAAGATGTTGATTTTGCATACAACTCAACAAAATATGCTTTAAAAAACTTAAATTTTACTATAAAAAAGGGAGAAAAAATTGGAATAATAGGTTCAACCGGAAGTGGCAAAAGTACAATAGTTAAACTTTTAGAAAGGTACTACGACGTTACAAGCGGAGCATTATTGTATAAAGGATTTGACATAAAAGATTACGATATTGATTCATTGCGTGATGAAATATCTTTAGTTAGTCAAAAAAGTGTTTTATTTAACGGTACAATTAAATCAAATATGTTGATTTCTAAAGATAATGCCAGTGATATCGAAATCATTGATGCTTTAAAAAAGAGCGAAGCATTTAGTTTTGTAGAAAAATACGAAGACAGCATTGATCACGAAGTATTAGAGGGCGGAAAAAACTTTTCAGGCGGTCAAAAGCAAAGATTATCAATAGCCAGAGCTCTACTAAAAGATTCGGAAGTATTGATTTTAGACGATTCTACTAGTGCTCTAGATTATTTAACAGATTCAAAAATTAGGCAAAGATTGTTTGCAGACGAAGACAAAACAATAATTTTAATATCACAAAGAAGCAGCTCTCTTCAAAATTGTGACAAAATTATTGTTTTGGAAAACGGGAAAATAGATGGCATTGGAACACACGAAGAATTGTTGAAAACTTCTAGTGTATATGTTGAAATCTATAATTCACAAAAAGGTCAATAATGTTATGAATAAGATTAAATTCCTTATTTTTTATTTAAAAACCTCTCTAAAGTCAATTATTTTTTCATTTTTTTGTTCGATAATTTTTGTAGGCTGCACGTTATTAATTCCACTATTTTGTGGTAAGTGTGTCGACACAATCTCAAACGCTTTCAAATTTGGAGTTGTTGAAACGAATTTCTATTACAACGAAGTCAAGTATTTAGTTATTATTGCAACGTTAGTTTCGTTTGTAGTTCTATTTCAATTTTTATATGAAGTTTTGTTAAATATTACATGCGAAGAAATGGTATATCAGATTCGTTGCGACCTTTTTAAAAAACTCGATAATGTTCAAGTAAAATATATTGATAAACATATGCACGGTGACTTAGTTTCTAGATGCGTTAACGACGTTGAAAATATTTCTACCGGTTTCCTTAGTGGTTTTAAGCAACTTTATCAAGGAATAATTACCATTTTATTTACCATTGGTTTTATGTTCTATCAAAATTGGCTTCTTGGATTAATTATCTTAATTTTAACTCCACTTTCATTTTTAATTTCATATACAGTAGCAAAAAAGAGTAATAAGTATTTTAAAAAACAAAGTATTTTAGTAGGCTCAATTAACTCTTTAGCTTTAGAAAACTTTGAAAATATAGACATAGTTAAATCCTTTAACTACTCAGAAAAATCTTTTGAAAAATTTAATGATATCAACTCGCAGTTAAATAGCGCTGGACAAAAAGCACAATTTTCTTCATCTTTTACTAATCCTTCAACGCGTCTAATTAACAATTCAATATATGCTGTTGTTGGGATTTGCGGCGCATTATTAGTTGCTTTTGGATCGGCAATAAATATAGGTGCTACATTAACTGTTGGTGGAGTTACTGCTTTTTTGCAATATGCTAATCAATTCGCTAAGCCTTTAAACGAAATATCAAGTTGTATTCCGGAAATTCAAACATGTTTTCAATCAATCAATAGAATTTTAGAAGTTCTTAACGAAAAAAATGAAATAGATGACGGAAAAATAATATTTAACGATAATTTTGATAAATTAGAACTTCATAATATAGCTTTCGGATATGATGATTCAAAATTGATATATAAAAATTTAAGTTTAAATATATCAAATAACCAAAAAATTGCTTTAGTAGGTCCTACGGGATGTGGAAAAACTACTGTAATTAATTTAATTCTAAGATTTTATGATCCTCAAAAAGGACAAATATTGTTAAACAAAGTAAATATTAACGATTTTACAAAAGAATCATATCGAAATATTTTTGGAATGGTTTTGCAAGAAAGTTGGATTTTTAAAGGTAGTGTATTTCAAAATATCGCTTATGATAAAAAAGATGCGACGTTAGATGAAGTAATTGAAGTTGCTAAAAAAGCTAGATGTTATGATTTTATTATGAAATTATCCGATGGATTTGACACAGTCATAGACAATGATTCATCGATAAGTGAAGGTCAAAAGCAATTGATTTCAATCGCTAGAGTGATGCTTTCCAATAAAAAAATACTTATTTTAGATGAAGCTACAAGCAATGTGGATACTCGAACAGAGAAAAAAATAGGCGAGGCCTTAGATGAATTAATGAAAAATAAAACTTCTATTGTAATTGCACATAGATTATCAACTATTATGTCTAGTGAT
>JAXDXW010000061.1:0-2853 GCA_034087725.1 Candidatus Onthovivens sp.
CCTTTATATAAAATGCAATTTTTCTGTGCTAATAAATTTCCAATTTCATTATTATTTGAAGTTATTGTAGGTTGTCCCCGATCATCATATGAATAATTAACTAAATAAGTCCCTTCATTAATTCCGTATATCGACCTAATATTACCTAATATATCTCTTATAAATAGATACTCATTATCGTTATAAGAAAATCCTATCAATTTACCGTTTTCATCATAATGATAAATAAATTTATAGGTATTATTATTTTCACTAATTTCAATTGCTTCTAAACTTTCTCCATTATAGAAATATTTTGTTACACAATTTCCTCTTATTTTCTTAATTCTTCTTTTAAAATGATCGTAAACAAAACTAATGTCATTAACACTTTCTAATCTATTTGTATTCCAAACAAGGTTAAAAACATTATTACCTTTTATGATTTTTGTAGGAAATAAAGGCGAGGAAGAATTATATTCGAAAATTACATCATTTCCTACACTCATCAATCTATCTTTATAGACGGGATCATAGACATAACTCACACCATTCTTGGATAATATATTTCCATTTGAGTCATACGAATAAATATTTGGATTTTCAGGATTTATGTAACTTTTAATCAATCGATTAAGTGCATCGTAAACGTAATGAGTCGTTGTGCCAGTTTGTGTAATAGATTCAGCAAAAGTAACTGAATTTACATTTCCAAAACCATCATAAGTATAAGAAATTCTATTTATGATATCTGTTAAATCCATATCAAATGGGTTGTTTTTATTAAAATCTATAGATGAAATAAAACATAAATCAAAAACTATCGTTGTAGAAGAATGTACTTTAATATTACAAGTTAAAGTTGATTTCAACAAATGTTCGATTGCAAAATCACCTGTAGGACATTCGAGTTTGTATAAAATTAGTCCAGTACTTGTTAAATCATAAAAATTGTTGTTCAATGTAGTACTTAGAACTTTTTCTGTAACTTTAATGTCTAAGGAATAAGGACCTGATGAGTGTACTAACATAATATTATTTTATCATTTACACATATAACAAGAAAATTGATATAGTTAAAACTTACATTTGGCAAAAAAATAATTATTAAAGAGAATGTTGATATGTTTTAGACTATTTTTTACAGTAATGTATCAGAAATTTTTTGGAAATAAACAAGAAAATTTCAATATGTTTGAAACATTATCATCATGATTAAAGTATAGTCAATTAATATGCCTAGATCTTCTTTGCTCCATTTAGATGTTTTATTCCATTCTTTCTCTAATAGTTTTTCTCATGTCTTCTTTTCCAAATAATTTTTCAATTATATCTAAGGTAATATCGTTTGCTCCGTTCACTATATGAATATACTCTTTTTTCATAAGTACCTCCCATGAATCAACTACAGTAATTTAATAATAATGGCGAATCCACAAAACTCAGCAGATTCGCCAAATTATAAAATGAATAAGTTTTGTCAAAGTCCATTTAATAATTATCAATTATTTAGTTCTTACTCATTAAATCATTTAATTTTTTTACAGTTTTAATCCTCTAGATAAGAAGATTAAAAGCAATTCATAAAGCACATATATCCCCAAAGTACTATATCCAATAACCATAAATATAATACTTGGAATGAAATCTATTGCAAATTGATCGATGAAGAATAAAATTGTACCAACAATTACAATAAATAATTGAATTAAATAAGGTATTAATCTTATATAAAGAAATGGTGGATTTGTCATTTTTCCTTCTTGAAATATAACTAATTTTCTCAAAAATGACTTTTTAGGAACAGTGAGTTTTTTAATAGTATTGTCTGAAAAAAAACAATCGTTTTGGCTTCCGAAGATCAAATCTTTAAAATACATAAATAATGGAACTAATATGCAGATAAAAAAAACAATAATTTCATTTGTTCCCATATTTACATCCTTTTATGTTTAATACAAATATGACAATCCATAGTTAATTCCAACAGTTGCAACAGTCCATACAGTAATAGCAATAGTACCCTTAACCATTAAACTTCTAATTGTCGGTGCGATAGCATCTTGCACTGCATTTAAAGCTACATTGCCCCACAATCTAGTAGTTGCTTGAAGACCTTTCATAAAAATTTCCCCAGCCAGATACCTATTAGATGCAGTTGTAATAGCTTTAACAGCGCTAGCTCCTTTGCCGGTTAGTTTCATACTTGAAGCAATTTTAGCACTGTTTCTAGCACCAGCTCCACTTATTGCACCACCAATAGCTCCTAATCCAATTGCTGTCAAGGAATCGAGTAATGTCAAATATTTTTCATGGAATGCAGATCCAACTGCATATTGCGACCAACCAGCAACAGCGCCTATTCCGGCTGAAGCTAACACTCCAATTCCCGTCATTGACAATGCAGTCGAACCTAAAGCAAATAATCCATCTATTCCTGCTTGCCAATAATTAATTTCATCCCATCCATAAGTCAAGCCTTGACTTACTACACTAGCACCAGCTCCTACAATGAATGAACAAACTAATAATCCAATTATTAAAATTGCAGAGTGACCACTAGGATCATAATACATAAACGGATTATTTTTAGCATAGGCATATAAATTCAATCCGCTGATAGATTCTAGTTCTAAATAGTCTACAGAATCTGGGCTGATGAACCTACAAAGTTCTGGAGAATAATACCTCGAGGATAACCAAAACCATCCCGTTTCAAAATCATACAAATACCCTTTATATAAAATGCAATTTTTCTGTGCTAATAAATTTCCAATTTCATTATTATTTGAAGTTATTGTAGGTTGTCCCCGATCATCATATGAATAATTAACTAAATAAGTCCCTTCATTAATTCCGTATATCGACCTAATA